>CAJLWS010000156.1 GCA_905210385.1 uncultured Eubacteriales bacterium
GTGACAGGATTTTTTGGGGGTCATACCGCCATGATTACTGGAAGGATCATGGGATTGTGTTTGGGATTTCATCTCTTGACGGAGGGAAATGAATCCCCTCCGCCGCCGGACCAAGCGGCTTGCCCCGCCTCAGGTGGAGACCGCAGACCAAGCGATTATACCTCCATGATCACTGGCAGGATCATGGGATTGCGCTTGGTTTTCTTATAGAGGAAGTTGGACAGGCTGCCCTTGATCTCGGACTTGATGGTGGACCAGTCCCGACTGTGCCGGTGCTCGCAGCGGTCCAGCGCCTCCACCGCCACCTGGCGCAGCTCCTCCATGAGGGCCTCGGACTCCTTGACGTACACGAAGCCCCGGGTGATGATGTCGGGGCCGGAGATGACCTGCCCGTCCTCGCCGGACATGGACACCACCACCACGATCATGCCGTCCTGGGCCAGGTGCTGCCGGTCTCGGAGGACCACCGCGCCCACGTCGCCCACGCCGTAGCCGTCCACAAACACCTTGCCGGCTGGGACGGTGCCGTTAAGCTTGATGCTCTTGGCGGTGATCTCAATGACCTTGCCCACGTCGCTGATGACAATGTGCCGGGGGTCCATTCCCATATCTCGGGCCAGCTTGGCGTGGGTCTTCAGGTGGCGCTGCTCGCCGTGGACGGGGATGAAGAACTTGGGGCGTGTCAGCGCGTGCATGATTTTTAGCTCCTCCTGACAGGCGTGTCCGGACACATGGAGGGGCAGCTCCCGCTCGTTGACCACCTCGGCGTCCCGGCGGTAGAGCTCGTTGATCACGTTGCCGATGGAGTTCTCGTTGCCGGGGATGGCGGAGGCGGAGATGATCACCCGGTCGCCCGCATTGATGTCCACCTGCTTGTGCCCGGAGAAAGCCATGCGGTAGAGAGCGGACATGGTCTCCCCCTGGCTGCCGGTGGTGATGATGCACACTTTGTTCTTGGGCATGGTCTTGATCTGGGCCACGTCTACCACCGTACCGGCTGGTACCTTCATATAGCCCAACTCGGTAGACACCCGCATGGCGTTCTCCATAGACCGGCCGGTCACCGCCACCTTGCGGCCGTACTTGGCGGCTACGTTGATGATCTGCTGGATCCGGTCAATGTTGGAGGCGAAGGTGGTGACGATGATCCGTTGGTCACAGCCCCGGAACAGCGCCTCGAAGGAGGCGCCCACGCTGCGTTCGCTCTTAGTGAAGCCCGGGCGTTCCACGTTGGTGGAGTCGGCCAACAGGGCCAGAACCCCCTCCTTGCCCAACTCGCCCAGCCTCGTCAGGTCGGCCATGCCTCCCTGGATGGGGGTTGGGTCGATCTTGAAGTCACCGGTGTGGACACAAACGCCCAGGGGGCAGCGGATGGCGAAGGCCACCGCGTCGGCGATGGAGTGGTTGATGTGGATGAACTCCACGGTAAACTTGCCGGCCCGGACGGTCTCCCCCGCCTCGCAGGTCACCAGCTTGACCTTGTCCGCCAGCCGGTGCTCCTCCAGTTTCAGCCGGATCAGGCCGGCAGACATTCGGGTGGCGTAGATGGGGGCGTTGATGTCCCGCATCAGGTAGGGGATGCCCCCGATGTGGTCCTCGTGGCCGTGGGTGATAAAGATGGCCCGGATCCGGTCCCGGTTTTGGATCAAGTAGGTGAAATCCGGGATGACCACGTCGATGCCGTACATGTCGTCATCAGGGAAACCCATACCCACGTCTACCACGATCATATCGCCGCCGTACTCATAGACCGTAAGGTTCTTGCCGATCTCGTTGAGACCGCCAAGGGAAATAATTTTCAATTTTTCTGCCATAAAAACTCCTTTTCCTAACGAAATAAACCTGTATTTTTGCGCAAGGCAACAGGGCCGAACCCATAGGCTCTGCCTGTTCTGCCTTATGTATCTGAGTTTGGAGAGGCAGGCGTGAAAAACCAGCGGGGTGCGAATCCCCGCTATTTCGCACGGGCGAAAGACAGACGTCTTCCTTGCCGTCCCGATTCGGCCCTGTCTCGCCGGATCGGGAGCGGCGGATGGCCCGTCTCACCCCGCGCTGTGCGCCGATGTGCTTTTCCGCTCCAGACTCAAATCAAAAACGCCGGAATCCGGCGTCTTACGCCATGATGAGAACTGCTCAACTCCCGTCCTGGGAGGAGCTATACTGATTCAGTATAACACAGGAAAAAGGAAAAGTACAGCTTTTTTTGGAGGATCAGGTTTTGGGGCCCCGGAAGGGAAGCCGCAGTTACCTTGCCCGGGCCAGGGTGAGGGCTACCACAGAAACTGCTCCGGCCTTCCGCAGGCAGGCGGCACACTCGGCCAAGGTAGATCCGCTGGTGGCCACGTCATCCACCAGTATCACTCGCTTGCCGGCCAGATCCACGCCGGGGCGGCAGGCATAGACGCCCTGCACGTTGGCTTTGCGAGAGTCGTCCGCATCCAGGCTGGACTGGGCTTTGGTGTTCCGGGTTTTGACCAGGGCGGCTGTCACGGGCAGCCCTGTCACCTCACCCACCCGGCGGGCCAGCAGCTCCGCCTGGTCGTAGCCCCGTTCCCGCAGACGCTTTCTGGACAGGGGCGCCCAGGTGATGAGATCCACAGGTTCCCGCCACCGGTCCTGGAGGCACTGGGCCATGAGGGTGCCAAACAGCCTTGCGTGGGCGCGGCCGTGTTGGAACTTGTAGCGGTGCATCCCATCCCGCACCCTGTCCCGGTACCACAGGGGCGCCAGACAGGCGCCGCAGAACTCCACCGTCCTGACTTTGCCCTCCTCCACCCAGGGCAGGGTGCGCTGGCAGGCAAAGCACATTCCCTCCTCGCTCCGCTCCAACACCCGGCCGCAGAAGGGGCACTTGGGCGGATAGATCAGGGAGAGGATCAGATCCAGCAGCCGGTTCACGGGGTGTCCTCGTCCGGGGGCAGCTCGATGGGGCCGTGCTGTTTCTCAAAGTCACGGATGCACTGATTGACCAGATAGAGGATCTGCTTGCTCATGGAGCGCCCCTCATAGGCGGAGACATATTTGAATTTGTCGTGAATCTCAGGGCGCAGGCGGATACTGAGATGAGTCAGGTCGGGTTTTTTCATATGCCGCACCTCGCTTTCGGTAAGATAACCATACCCAAAAGAACTGAGAGTTAGTTCTTTTTGGGCGCAAAGTTACGGCATAAATTTTGAAAAATTATCGCCCTCCCAGATGGGAGGGCGATAATCAGGTTAAACCAAAGGGTTTACTTATAAAGTTCGATGAGGCGCTGCAGGTGCTCCCAACGGGCCATAGCCTCTTCCTCGTTCTCCTCGAAGAGCTTCTCCGCCCGCTCGGGGAAGGAACGGGTGAGGGAGGAGTAGCGGGCCTCGTTCATCAGGAACTCACGGTAGCCACCGGCGGGAGCCTTGGAGTCCAGGGTGAAGGGGTTCTTGCCCTGGGCCTTCAGAGCGGGATTGTACCGGAACAGGTTCCAGTAGCCGCAGGCCACGGCCTTCTTCATCTCAATCTGACAGTTGGCCATGCCGCCCTTAATGGAGTGCATCTCGCAGGGGGAGTAGCCGATGATCAGGGAGGGGCCGGGGTAGGCCTCGGCCTCCCGGATGGCGGCCAGCGTCTGGTTGGGGTTGGCACCCATGGCCACCTGGGCCACGTAGACATAGCCGTACTGCATGGCGATCTCCGCCAGGCTCTTCTTGCCCATGGCCTTGCCGGCGGCGGCAAACTGAGCCACAGCACCGATGTTGGTGGCCTTGGAGGCCTGGCCGCCGGTGTTGGAGTACACCTCGGTGTCAAACACGAAGATGTTCACATCCTCGCCGGAAGCGATGACGTGGTCCAGGCCGCCGTAGCCGATGTCGTAGGCCCAGCCGTCGCCGCCAAAGATCCACACGGACTTCTTGGTCAGCAGGTCGCCCATGGCCACGATCTGGCGGCAGCACTCGCAGGCTTCGCAGGGGCACTGCTTGCCGTTGTCCAGCCAGGCCTGCTCATAGGGGGTGCCGGTGAAGTCCCGCTGGCCGTTGGCCACGCACAGCTCCAGCAGCTTGGCACCGGCGGCCTTTGGGCCCTCGCCGTCCTCCTTCTTGTCCAGCCACTCCTGAGCGGCGGCGGCGATGGTCTCGTCGGTGTAATCCAGGCTGACCAGCTTTTCCACCACCTCAATGAGCTTGGCCCGGCGCTGCTTCATACCCAGCAGCATGCCCAGGCCGTGCTCGGCGTTGTCCTCAAACAGGGAGTTGGCCCAGGCGGGACCATGGCCGTCCTTGTCCACACAGTAGGGGCTGGTGGCCGCGGGGCCGCCCCAGATGGAGGAGCAGCCGGTGGCGTTGGAGATATACATCCGGTCGCCGCACACCTGGGTGACCAGGCGGGCGTAAGCGGTCTCGGCGCAGCCGGCACAGGAGCCGGAGAACTGCAGCAGGGGCTGCCTGAACTG
>CAJLWS010000157.1 GCA_905210385.1 uncultured Eubacteriales bacterium
AAGCTGTCCGCCCCCACCCGCCGCCGAAAGCCCGGCCGGGAGGACGAAGCCTGTTCTGACCCTGAACAGTTAGAGCGAGAACGGGAGGCCCTGCGCCAAGCGGCAGAGAAGACGGCGGACCGGCTGGAGGGACTGGGCCTGCTCAATGACGAGGAATCCGCCAAAACCGTGGCCCGACACTACGCCGCCAAGGGCTATGGCCGGCGGAAAATCCAAGATGAGCTCTACCGCCGGGGTGTGCCCCGGGAATTCTGGGCGGACGCCTTGGTCCAGAGTGAGAGCCAGGCGGGGCAACTGGACGAGTTGGTGTCCAAGCGGATGCGGGGGGAGGAGCCCACCCGGGAAAACCTGAAGCGGACCTCGGACTATCTGGCCCGTCGGGGCTTCTCCTGGGAGGAGATCTCGGCTGCCTTAGAACGCTATCGCGGGGGACCGGGGGAGTAGAGGTTATGGAAACCAGAGACGTGCTGCTCACCCGCCGCGGTGTGCGCCAATATAAGAGCGATCCCATTCCGGAGGAAGACCTGGCGGAGATCCTGGAAGCGGCCTGGCACGCGTCCTACCAGCGCATGGGCTCCGGAGGGGAGCTGCGGGCCCGCTTTGCCCCGGACAAGGGGGAGTGCGTGGCCGCCATCACCCTGGGCTATCCGGATGAAACGCCCAGGATACCGCCCCGCAGGGAGGGACGCTGGGCCATTCTCTGAGGGCTAAGTAAGCGCCTGGATGAGCTGAAGGGCAAACCGCAGCCCCGCCCGGAAGTGGTCCTGGACCTCCCACTGGGTGAGGTCCAGGGCGAGCAGGGAGTATTCCTCCAGAAATTCCGGGCCCAGGGCCTGGGCGATCCGGCGGTCCATCTCCGCATGGCGGGCGGCCTGGGCGCGGTAGGTCCGGTCGTCCGGCGGGAGGAGCTTTTCCGTGCAGTAGAAGTCCAGGTCATCGAGAAAACTTGACATAAGCGGTACCACCAATTCTTCGTTTTGTAGATATTTACTGCAATTATAGCAGGAATTACCTGCAAAGTCAAGGGGGCAACCATGTTTCGGAGGGAAGTATTTGGAGACCGCCTGCGGGCGCTGCGCAAGGAAAAGCGGCTGTCACAGGATGGGCTGGCGAAGCTGATGGGTGTGACCCATACCCAAATCAGTGACATGGAAAAAGGGAAAACGGGTACCACCCTTGACAAACTGGTGGCCCTGTGCGAATATTATCACGTTTCCGCCGACTACCTGCTGGGCATCACCGATGACCCCGCCTGGCGGGGACCGGAGGAGGAAGGTTGAATTGAAGGCTTATTCCGTGGCCTTTGTCTCTCTGGGGTGCGCCAAGAACCTGGTGAACACCGAGCAGATGATGGCCCTGTGCCGGGACGCCGGCTTTGCTGTCACCGGCGACCCGGAGGGGGCGGACGTGGCGGTGCTCAACACCTGCGGCTTCATCGAGTCGGCCAAGAGCGAGGCCATCGACCATATCATTGAGCTGGGGGAGCTGAAGCAGGCGGGCAAGCTGAAGAAGTTGCTGGTGGCGGGCTGCTTTGCCCAGCGCTATCCGGAGGAGGTCTGTCAGGAGTTGCCCGAGGTGGACGGCATGCTGGGCACCGGCAGCTATACCGACGTGGTTACCGCAGTCAACCAGCTCATGGCTGGGGGGCGGCCGGAGTTTTTTGGGGACATTCAGCACACCTATGAGGATGGTGCCCGGATGGTGACCACGCCCCCCTATACTGCCTATCTGAAGATCGCCGAAGGGTGCAGCAACGGCTGCGCCTTCTGTGTCATCCCCAAGCTCCGGGGACGGTACCGCAGCCGGTCCATGGACTCCCTGCTGGCGGAGGCGGAGGGGCTGGCCAACCGCGGGGTGAAGGAGCTCATCGTCATCGCCCAGGACATCACCCGATACGGCTGGGACTTGAAGGACGGTACCACCCTGGCCAAGCTGCTCACCGAGCTGTGCAAGCTGCCCTTCCACTGGATCCGCCTGCACTACCTGTATCCCGAGGCGGTGACCGACGAGCTCATCCACGTCATTGCCCGGGAAAAGAAGATCGTCCACTACCTAGACATCCCTATCCAGCACGCCAACGACGGTATCCTCAAGGCCATGCGCCGCCGGAACACCAAGGGGGAGATCATCGCCCTGTTTGACAAGCTCCGGGCGGCCATGCCCGACGTGGTCATCCGCACCTCTCTGATCTGCGGCCTGCCCGGAGAGGGGGAGGCGGAGTTTGAGGAATTGTGTGAGTTTTTGAAGGAGCAGAGGCTCCAGCGGGTGGGGGTGTTCCAGTTCTCCCCGGAGGAGGGAACCCTGGCTGCCGCCATGGATCATCAGGTGGAGCCAGAGGTGGCCGCCCGCCGGGGGGAGCTGGTGGCCGACCTCCAGTCCCGGATCATGGACGAGTACAACGAGGAGCGGCTGGGCACCTGTATGGAGGTGCTCTGCGAGGGCTTTGATCCCAGCGAGGGCTGCTATGTGGGCCGCACCTACGCCGACTCGGTGGACATCGACGGCCGGGTGCTGTTTACCGCCGCCGGGCTGGTGCCTGCCGGGGAGTTCGTGTGGGTGCGCCTCACCGGCGTGTCCGATGGCGATTTGACCGGGGAAATGGAGGACTGAACTGCCGGGAGGGTGGATATGGAAGAACATGTCATACTGTATCACGGTTCGCCGGTGCCCGGGCTGAGGGAGCTTCAGCCCAGCGTCACGAAGTATTTCGGAAAACCCCGGCAGGTGTGCCTTACCGCCAGCCTGCCTATGGCCCTGATGTACGGGGCAAAGCACTTTGAGTATACTTACGGTTACACCAAGGATCGACAGATCTACTATGAGGAGTACTTTCCCAACGCCCTGGAGGAGATCTACGGAGGCAAATCTGCCAGCTTGTACCGTTGTTTGCTCCGTGGGGATATGGAGACTACCCCCATCCCCAATGAGTTTGTCACTCTCAACCCGGTGCCGGTGTCAGAGGAGATTCCGGTGCCCGATGTATACCAGGCCCTGCTGGAGCAGGAGCGGCTGGGGGCGCTGAAAATTGTGCGCTACCAGGATATGACGGAGAAAAGGCTGACCTGGGTGTGTGAGGCGGAAGCCCAAACCATTCTGGAACACAACCTGCTCCATGAGGACAACCCTTTTGCCCGATATCTGCGGGAGAAATACCCGGACAGCTGGGCCCTGGCCCAGGAGCGGGAACAGGGGCGTGAGGCGAGACGATGACAGAACGGGAGCGAAAGGCACTGGACTTCTTGCGGGAGCAGCTGGGCGGGTGCCGGTATTTTCAGGAACATCCTGCGGAGGGGGCCTATCGGCTGGAGCACTCCCTCCGGGTAGCCCGGATCGGGGCGGAGATCGCCCGGGCCGAGGGACTGGGTGAGGAGCACATGACCATTGCCTGCCTGCTCCATGATGTGGGATACGGAATGGATTTTCCAAAGGACTACGACTGGAACGATCACGGCCGAGACGGTGCCCGCATCGCCCGGCCCTTCCTGGCCGCGCTGGGGTTGGACGGCCAGGCGGTGGAGGACATTTGCTACGCCATCGCCATCCATGTGGACGACCGGGCGGACTTCGCGGGCTGCCGCACGCCCTTCACGGAGACGGTGGGGGATGCGGACAACATCGACCGCTTTGACGTATTCCGCATCTATGACACCCTGCGCTTCAAAAACTTTTACGATCTGCCGCTGGCGGAGCGGCTGGACTGGCTGGGCGGACTGCTGCCCCGGCTGGAGGAGCTGGCGCGGATGGAACTGGCCACTCCCACAGCCACCGTCCTCTGGCGGGACAAGGTGGCGTTTCAGAGCAAGTTCTTTGAGCGGCTATTGGCGCAGATGAGGGCCGGTCGCCTGCCGGAAGAAATGGAGGAACGGTAAATGAACACAGCCAATAAGCTGACTATGCTTCGGGTGGCCATGATCCCGGTGTATCTGGTGGTGCTGTACTGGGGGTTCCCCGGCTCCACTTATGTGGCTCTGGCCATCTTTATCCTGGCCAGCCTGACGGATTTTGTGGACGGCTACATCGCCCGGCACTATAACCAGACCACCGACTTCGGCAAGTTCATGGACCCCCTGGCGGACAAGATCCTGGTGCTGGCCTCCATGATCTGGTTCTGCTCGGTGGGCAGCCTGCCCGCCTGGGTGCTGGTCATCGTGGTGGCCCGGGAGTTTGCCGTGTCCGGCCTGCGCCTGGTGGCGGTGGACAACGGGCGGGTGATTGCCGCGGCCTGGTCGGGCAAGGTCAAAACCTTCTCCACCATGGTGTGCCTGTGCCTGATGCACTTGCCCATCCCCCAGCCGTTGGTGTGGGTGTGCGTGGCTGTCATCGCGGTCACCACCCTGTATTCCGGGGTGGAGTACTTCGTGAAGAATCGGGATGTGCTCAACTGGAACAAATGAATCGGAATATGCAAAACATCCCCCA
>CAJLWS010000158.1 GCA_905210385.1 uncultured Eubacteriales bacterium
GAGCAGGCTGGCCTGAATAAATTTCAGCGTACTCTGGGTGCTTTCGCTGGTATCAGAAGTATCGATGCCATAGAGGCTCAGATAAAAATCCGAAAACGTGTTGAAATCCGAAAGAGAGATCTCCCGGTCGCCGATTTTTGCCAGAATATCGTCGTCTCCGTTGGTAGCGCTGCACGCGCTGAACAACATGGCCGCAGCCAGCAGCAGTGAGAAAAAGCGATTTTTTTTCATAGGAATCTCCCGCAATCTGTGATATAATAACATTGCTGTTCTATTTTTCGGCCAGGCCAGGGCCGCAGAGGAAACGGAAAATGGCGGCCAGAGGGCTACATAATAACATTATAGCAGAAAGGGACCTGGGGCGCAATGGGGGAAAAGCAGGCAGGCGAAAAAAGGGGAATCAGGCTGTGGCGGGTATGGGCTCCGGCGGTAACCGCTCTGACCCTGTGCGCCATGACCGTCTGCTTTGCCGCAGGTCAGCTGGCCCCGGAGCCCCTCGTTCTGCTCCCCTCTCCGCCGCCAGTACAATCTCAGGTGCCGGCGGAGGGACGGATTGACCTCAATACCGCCAGCCTGGAGGAGCTGGACACCCTGCCGGGCATCGGCCCCGCCCGGGCTCAGGCCATCCTGGACTACCGCCGGGAGCACGGCCCCTTCCGCTATGTGGAGGAGCTGGTCTATGTGGACGGCATCGGGGAGGGTATCCTGGCCGGCCTGATGGATCTGGTGAGCGTGGGAGATGGGGAGACCCAAACGTAAAGACAAGCCGCCTGATGGGCGCATGGAGGAGACTATGCCGAAAATTTTAGTTGTGGACGACGAGACTGTCCTGGTGAAAGGGATCAAGTTCAACCTGGAAAACGAGGGGTATCAGGTGGAGACCGGGTATGATGGGGAGGAGGCGGTGGACAAGGCCCGCACCGGCCGGTTCGACCTGATCATCCTGGATCTGATGATGCCCAAGATCGACGGGCTTCAGGCCTGCATGAAGATCCGGGAGTTCTCCAATGTGCCCGTCATCATGCTCACCGCCCGAAGCGAAGATGCGGACAAGATCATCGGATTTGAGTGCGGGGCGGACGACTATATCACCAAGCCCTTTAACATTTTGGAGCTGAAGGCCCGCATTCGGGCGCTGCTGCGCCGGGCTGGCCAGACCGCCCAGCAGCAGCGCGATGCCAGCCGGCTGGAGCGGGGTGTCATCGCCATTGATACCGCCGAACGGGCCGCCTGGCGAAATGGGGCGCCGGTGGACCTTACCGCCAAGGAGTTTGACCTCATGGAGCTGCTTATGCGAAACCCGGGCCGGGTGTACAGCCGGGAGAACCTGCTCAACCTGGTGTGGGGATATGAGTATATTGGGGAGCTGCGCACGGTGGATGTTCACATCCGGCGTCTGCGGGAGAAGCTGGAGCCCGATCCGGCCAACCCGGAGTATATCCTCACCAAGTGGGGAGTGGGGTATTATCTGAGCAACCCATAAGCAGACCTGCTGGCGGCCTGCGCAGGGCAATCCTGGACGGAACGGAGGGTGAGTGGCGGTGAAGCAACAGCGGGAGCGGGAGAAAATGGGGCAGAGCGCGGGAAAAGTGCCGTTCTTTCGCAGTATTCAGACAAAATACGCCCTGACCTATCTGCTGGTGGTGGCCGCCATCGTGCTGGTGATGAATACCTACCCCTTACTCATGGCTCAAAACATGGTGTTTTCCTCCAAGGAGAATACGCTGAAGCGGCAGGCCCTCACCATTGGGAACGCTTTGGCTGTGTCAGAGAGCCTGAGCGTGGAAGGGGTGGAGCAGGCCATGACTCTGCTGGAGGACCTGCAGGTTACCAGGGTGCTGGTCACCGATGACACCGGCCTCATCCTCTACGACAGCTCCACGCTGGACAACCGGAGAGATGACTATGCCCTGATGGGCGAGGTAGTGGCCGCCCTGCGGGGAGAGGACGTCTTCCGATCGGAATACCGGGGTGAGGCGTTCCGGTCCCGGGCAGCGGTGCCAGTAGTCTATCGGGGGGTCACCCTGGGCGCGGTCTACCTCTATGAATACGATACGGAGCAGGCGCAGGTTCTGCGGTCCATTCAGTCCAACCTGGCCTATATCTCTACAGTAATCTGCGTGATTGCCCTAATCCTGGCTCTGATCCTGGCCAAGGCCCTCACCAGGAACACCTCCCTGCTGCTGGGGGCCATCCGCCGGGTGCGGGAAGGGGAGTACAGCCATCGGGTGGAGCCCCGAGGGAAGGACGAAATGGCCCAGCTGGCCACCGAGTTCAACCAGCTGACCGACCGGTTGCAGACTACCGAGGAGGTGCGGCGGCGGTTTGTGTCTGACGCCTCCCACGAGCTGAAGACACCCTTGGCCTCCATCCGCTTGCTCACCGACTCCATCCTACAGAATCCCAATGTGGATATGGACACGGTGCGGGAGTTTGTAGAGGATATCGGAGAGGAGGCGGACCGCCTCACCCGGATCAGTGAGCGGCTGCTCACGCTCACCCGCCTGGATGCTGATCAGGAGCGGCCCCAGGAGCCGGTGGAGCTGGGGCCTGTGGTAGACAAGGTGGCGCATATGCTCCGCCCCCTGGCCCAGGCGGTGAATGTGGAGCTGAGGTGCAGCCTGGAGCCCGCCTGCGCCCTGTTGGCCACGGAGGACGACCTGTACCAGGTGGCCTTCAATCTGATGGAGAACGCCATCAAGTACAATCTGCCCGGTGGGAAGGTGGACGTGACGGTGTGCCATGAGGAGGATCAGGTATGCCTCATTGTGGAGGATACCGGCGTGGGCATTCCGGAGGAGGACATGCCCAAGATATTCGACCGGTTCTACCGGGTGGACAAGGCCCGGTCCCGGGCCGCAGGCGGTACCGGACTGGGGCTGTCCATCGCCCGGGATACCGCCCGGCTCCACCGGGGGGATATTATAGTCCAGGCGGGCACCGGAGGAAAGGGGACCCGGTTTGAGGCCAGGTTTCCCGCGCTTGCTGGAGAGGAGGGGACGGAATGAGGAAGGCTCTGTACCTTCTGCTGGCCATTCTGGTCTGCTTGGGACTGGTCTCAGCATGCGCGGAGGAAGAAGCAGCGCCGTCGGGGAGGCTCCTGTGGTTCGTGTCGGACCAATCCATGCAGGAAGTGCCCACTGCGGCGTTGGCCAGCCAGCCCTACCAGGGCGAGTCCTCCATTCCTGCCCTGCTGGAGGCGCTGTTGGAGGGGCCGGAGGCGGGGAGCGGGCTGGTCAGCGCCATTCCCTCCGGGACTAGGCTGCTGGGTTGGTCCATAGAGAATGGAGTAGCCTACGTGGACCTGTCCCAGCCCTATGGGGATCTGGTGGGGGTGGATCTCACCTTGGCCGATTATAGCATTGCCCTTACCCTTGCGCAGCTGGAGGAGGTGGACGGTGTGGTGATCACCGTCAACGGCAGCTATCGAGAGGGCGGGGATGGCCGGGTGCTCCATGCGGAGGATGTGGTATTCTCCGGTGTGGAGGAGGAGCCGGTGGAGCTGTCTGCCGCGCTGTATTTCCGCAGGGCGGGTACCCAGGAGCTGGGCTACGAGCTGCGGGTGTTTCTGCTTACTGAGGATGACACCCCGGCCCTGGCGGTGCTGGAGGCCCTGGTGGCAGGCCCCCAGGACGAGGGACTGGCGGCGGTTCTGCCCGAGGGGCTGGAGATCCGGTCGGTTCGGATGGAGAACGGTGTGTGCTATGCCGACCTGTCCGCCGCCCTACTGGAGTCCGTCCCGGACAGCCGAGAAGAGCAGGAGCTTGTGGTGTACTCCATCGTCAATACCCTATGCAGTCTGGAGACGGTGGATGGGGTCCAGCTGCTGGTGGAGGGGGAGGGACTGGAGGAGTACGGCACGTTGCGGCTGAACGGGCCATTGGAGTTTTTCGAGGCGGATTGACCCGCCCGGATGATAAAGTGACGAAGCCCGGCAAAGGGCAATCTCAGTTACCCAGAAAGGAAGAGAACCAGCCATGAAGTTTGACACCAATTGCCTCCACGCCGGTTACCGGCCCGGGAACGGCCAGCCCCGGAACATCCCAATCATCCAGTCCACTACCTTTCGGTATGAGACCAGCGAGGATATGGGTAAGCTCTTTGACTTAGAGGCGTCCGGCTATTTCTACACCCGGCTGCAGAACCCCACCAGCGATGCGGTGGCTGACCGTCTGAAGGTGCTGGAAGGGGGGAGTGCGGCCATGCTGCTCTCCTCAGGACAGGCGGCCTCCTTCTTCTCCATCTTCAATATCGCCTCGGCCGGCGACCACGTGGTGTGCTCCTCCGCCATCTATGGCGGCACCTACAACCTGTTTGCGGTCACCATGAAGCGCATGGGGATCGGGTTTACCTTCGTGGAACCGGACTGCGCCGACGAGGAGCTCAATGCCGCCTTCCAGCCCAATACTAA
>CAJLWS010000159.1 GCA_905210385.1 uncultured Eubacteriales bacterium
GCTTTGCCCGCTGTACCGGCGGCAGCGTGGGGCTGGGCTGGGGGGCCATGCTCGGCCGCATGGCCGGCTACGCCGACACCCTGCCCCGTGCCGAAGCCCTGTGCCGCAACGACGCCATGCGGGCCGCGGTGGCAGAGCTGCAGGGGCTGGCCGGGCTGGCCGCCACCGCCAAGACCGTCTTTGACACCGAAGATCCCAGTGCAGTCTCCACCAAGAAATAAGCCAGAACCTCTGTTTTCTGTCCGAAACCCCAGGTTCCCGCTGAAGAAAATTCGGCGGGAACCGTTTTTTGTGAGGTATAATCTTCCTCCCCCCTGTCCACAATAGGGGCGGAGGTGTTTTTATGAACCGAAAACCAAGTATTTTCGAAAAAATCGCTGATTTTGTAACAGGGAAAGGATTCTATCTTGTCGTGTTAGCTTGCGTCGCCGCCATCGGCCTGTCAGGGTATTTCCTGGTGCGCAGCGTTCAAGGAGGACTAGCCGGCCTGGAGGAGGACCAACCCGTGGGCGGCTCTGCCCATATCGTGGTCACCCCCACCCCCGGCATCACCAGCCGCCCCCAGGCCTCCGCCACGCCAGACCCCAGCGCGGAACCAACATCCGAGCCCAGCGCCACACCAGCCCCCTCCGCCACGCCGGAGCCTGCCGCGTCCTCTGAGCCCACATCTGTTCACCTGGTGTTTACATGGCCAGTGAGCGGGGCGGTCATCGTCCCCTTTTCCGTGGATGCCCTGGCCTATGACGAGACCATGGGGGACTGGCGCACCCACAGTGCCCTGGACATTGCCGCCGAGTTCGACACCAGGGTGTTGGCCACTGCCGAAGGTACCGTGAGCGCCATCTACGACGATCCTCTTATGGGAACTACCGTGGTCATTGACCATGGCAGCGGTTTGACCAGTCTCTACGCCAACCTCACCGAAACTCCCGCAGTTCAGGTGGGTTCCCAGGTTTACACTGGCACCGTCATAGGCGCTGTCGGGGATACCGCTGTGGCAGAGAGCGGCCGGGCCTCTCACCTGCATTTTGCCATGTACCAGGACGGCCAGGCCGTCAATCCCGAAGACTATCTTCCCGAAAAGTAATCCCATCATCCACAAGGGCCTGTTGCAAGCTGTGATTTTCTGGCTCAGGCAAAAAATTGACGTACAAAAAGTTGCTAAGAAGCCGCTGTTTCAGCGGCCCTTAGCAACTTTTTCCTTGACCTGCTTTTTGCAATCCTATCTCGCAGCAGGCCCTTCCATCAGCTTTCCATATGCTTACCTAAAAAACCTGCTGCGGTCTGGGCCAGCTTGACCTCTATTTCCCCGAGCTGAGGACCTTCCCCCTCACTGATGAACAACACACAGCCCAGCACATCTCCCTCAGACAGGATGGGCACCGCGACCAATACCCGGTACTTCTCGCTTCCGTCGCACAGGTATACCGGCTGTCCGGAGGCACGAAAGCTCTGCCGTCCCTCCATGATCTGTTCCACCCGGGCCGATACGCGCTTGTCCACGACCTCCCTACGGGGAACCCCACCGGCGGCGATGCAGTTGTCCCGGTCGGTGATCACCACCGGTGAGCCAGCTACCCGGCTGAGCGTGTCGCACAGCTGCACCGCAAAGTCGGTCACATCACCCAGCTGAGAATATTTTTTGAAAATGACGCCCCCCTCCCGGTCGGTATAGATCTCCAGCGGATCTCCCTCCCGAATACGCATGGTGCGCCGGATCTCCTTTGGGATGACCACCCGACCCAGGTCGTCAATCCTCCTGACAATTCCCGTTGCTTTCATCGTTTCAAACCCTTCCTATTTTTCTTTCCATCAGTTTCCTGTCTCACTCCCGGGGCGATTGGCCGCCCCGCATGGGAGATTCCTTTCACACCAATATTATCCGCAGTTAAAAGCAACTTATTCCGCGCCATCCGCTGGTTGTTTCTTCCACCCATTTCATCCTTATAAAGTTCTCAATTTTGGTTTATCTATCGTTTTGAGGCAATATTTACATCAAAAATGTCTTGTTTTGCTCTTGATTTCCCCTGGCGTCGATGCTACAATCTGAACCTCGGAAGGGCCATGAATCCTGCAGCGGTTCTTCCTGAGAAACCCTTTTCAATTCTATAAGGAGTGATTGTTACCAGTGAAGAGAAGACTACTCGCGGCCATCCTGAGCGCTTGCATGGCAATGACGGCGCTGCCCGCCGTGGCGCTCACAGCCCTTGCGGACAGCGTTGAGCAAATGGGCGACGCGGCGGTGAACCAGACCACCTCCGTCCGGTACCCCACCCTGGCTGAGGCCATTGGCGCGGCCCAGGACGGCGAGACCATTCAGCTGCTCCGGGATGAGAACGTGTCCGGTGCGGGCAAGGGCAAGAACGGCGCCGCCCTTGTCATTGCCAACGACATTGTCCTGGACGGCGGCAGCCAAACCATCACCGCCGTGGACTTTGAGCTGGACGGTTCCAGCAACCCCCAGACTCACATTATCTCTGTGGAGAACGGTGCGGAGGTGACCATTCGGGACCTGTCCATCGAAGGCAACTCCAACACCAAGCACGGCATCAACGTATGGGCTGCGGATCAGGGCAACGGGGTGACCCTCACCCTGGAGAACGTGGCCATCCGCAACTGCGGTACCGCCGGCATCGTGGTCAACAATAGCCAGGTGACCGCCTCTGGCCTGACCACCTCCGGCAATGTGTGGGGCGCGGTGAATGTGGATAACAACGGCCAGTTCACCCTCACCGGCACGGAGAACGCCATGAGCGAGGCCGTCAAGCTCTGGACCGAGAAGCCGGAGGGTGAAGGCGCGGTCACCATCGACGTCAGCCAGTCCAATCTGAAGCCTGTGACGGGCGAGGGCACCACCCTGAAGGGCTATACTTACTACACCGACGACGTATCCCAGCTGGGCGAGGGTTACAACGAGACCACTCAGACCGTTTATGAGGACCTGGACGCCGCTTTGGGCGGCCTGGCGAGCGGCCACTCCCTGCGGGTGGTGCGCAGCGCCGTGGTGGACAGTGCCGCCACCGTCCCCGCCGGTGTCACCCTCACCGTGGAGCAGGGCGTCACCCTCACCACCAACGACCAGCTCACCAGCGAGGGCGAGATCGTCAACCAGGGGGCCATCGACGGCCAGGTGACCGCCTCCGATCCCTCCGGCGCCGACCAGTACCGGGTGACCTATCTGGTGGACGGCCAGCTGTGGTACACTGCTGTATTCACCCAGGCCGATGGCGCGATCACCTTTGAGGAGCCCGCCAATCCCTCCAAGTCTGGCCACACCTTTGCGGGCTGGAACTACGGTGACAATGTCTCCGCCGCCGACGGCACTGTCACTCTGACGGTGGGCTCGGACAAGACCTATACCTTCCAGGCCCAGTGGACCGCCAATCCGGCCACCTATCCCATCACCGTGGCCCCCACTGAACACGGCCAGGTGTCCGTTGACCTCCCCAGCGCTGTCCAGGGGCAGAGCGTGACCATCACCGTCACCCCCGAAGCGGGCTTTGAGGTATCCTCCGTGGTGGTTGCCAGTCAGGACGGAAGCGCCCTGACCGTCACCGATCACCAGAATGGCACCTACACCTTCACCATGCCCGCTTACACGGTCACTGTTACAGTGCGCTTCACCCAGGCTCTGGAGGAGCTTCCCTTCCATGATGTGAACCAGGACAACTGGTACTATGAAGCCGTCTGTTACATCTGGGACCGTGGTCTGATGCAGGGCGTAGGCGACGGGCAGTTTGCCCCTGGTGCATCTACCACCCGGGCCATGCTGATGACTGTCCTGGCCCGTCTGGACGGCGAAGATACCAGCGGCGGTAGCCCCTGGTATGAAAAGGGTTTGGCTTGGGCCATGGACAACGGCATCTCCGATGGCCGCGATCCCAGCGGCACCGCCACCCGGGAGCAGGTAGTCACCATGCTCTACCGCTACGCTGGCGCCCCCGCTGTCAGCCAGGATCACCTGTCCACCTTCCCGGACAGCAGCGAAGTATCCGGCTGGGCCCGGGACGCTATGAACTGGGCAGTCTCCATTGGCCTGATCCAGGGCCGTGGCTCCAGTTTGGCTCCCACCCAGCAGGCATCCCGTGCAGAGCTGTCCGCCATGCTGCAGCGGTTCTGCGTGAACACCGGCAAGTGAATCCTTCCCGGGGAAGACCTGCACCGCACTGTGGCCTGTATGCAAAATCAATGCCCGGAGAACCGCATGTGGTTCTCCGGGCATTGACTTTCCGGCTGTGAAGCGTTCACTGCTCCCGATGACGCCGTCCCAGCAGACGGCTCAGCAGGGTCCCCTTCCGCTTTTTGGATTGTGGCGGTTTTATTTTCGCCGCCGCTTCCACTGCGTCCCGCATCAACACGTCATGGCAGTTGACGACCTCCGTGCGGTCAGATACCGGCCGG
>CAJLWS010000160.1 GCA_905210385.1 uncultured Eubacteriales bacterium
GGAGATCTGCTCTTCGATCTGGGCGATCTGCTGTTCAAAGGGGGCAGCCTTGTCTTCGGGCAGGCTGGGGAAAGTCATGCCGGCCCAGATGAGTACGGCCACGGCCACCAGGATGGTGCCCGCCTTCTTGATGTACATCCAGGCGCGCTCCCAGCAATGCAGCAGCAGGCCAAAGGGCGTGGGCATACGGTAGGGGGGCAGTTCCATGACAAAAGGCGTGGCCTCGCCCTTGACGATGGTGGAGCGCAGGAAGCGCGCCACAACCAAGGCGACAACCCAGCCGGAAAGGGTCAGCAAAAACATGACGGTGGCCGCGTTGTCCGGGAAAAAAGCCCCGGCCAGCAGCAAAAATACCGGCAGTTTGGCGCCGCAGGCCATATAGGGCAGGGTGAGCATGGTGGCCAGTTTTTCTTTGGGACTGCGCAGGGTACGGGTGGCCATGACGCCGGGGATGGCACAGCCGGTGCCGATGACGAAAGGAATCACAGACTTACCGGACAGGCCAACCTTTTTGAAGATGGGGTCCAGCACTACGGACACGCGGGACATATAGCCGCAGTCCTCCAGCAGGGCGATGAGGAAATACATGATCATCACCAGGGGCAGGAAACCAACCACGGCGCCCACGCCGCCGATGATGCCGTCGGCCAGCAGCGCGGTCAGCAGAGGGCTGGCGTCAGCCAGCAGCACCTCGCCGACGTAGCCCTGGAAGGTCTCGATCCAGGCCACCAGCGTGTCCGCAATCAGCGGACCCACCCAGACCTGCGAGATCTGGAACACCAGGAACATGACCACGGCAAAGATGGGAATGCCCAGGAACTTGTTGGTCAGCACGGCGTCAATGGCGTCCCCCGTGCCCTTGTCCTTGGTGAGGACCTTCCGCTTCTCCACCTGGGAGACCAGGGAATTGACAAAGGCGAAACGCTTGCGGTCGGCTTCCTCCACAACCTTCTTGTCAGTCAGATCGATGTCGCCCTGGACATAAGGAGCTCTTTGGATTTTACCGCTTTGTGCAACAGCGGCGTCCACTACGGCCTTCAGCCCTTCCGCGGCGATGGAGACGGTCTCCACCACGGGACAGCCCAGTTTGGCGGAGAGAGACGCTACATCAATGACGGTCTGCTTTTTTGCATTGATATCGCTTTTGTTGAGGGCAACCACCACGGGGATGCCCAGTTCCAGCAGCTGGGTCGTGAAGAACAGGCTGCGGCTCAGGTTGGTGGCATCCACAATGTTGATGATGGCATCGGGATGTTCGTGCTTTACATAGGAGCTGGTGATGCTCTCCTCCGATGTGAACGGGGACATGGAGTAGGCGCCGGGCAGATCTACGGCGATCAGATCTTCCGTCCCGCTGCTGTAGGCTTTCTTAATGGGGTGCTCCTTCTTTTCAACCGTCACGCCGGCCCAGTTGCCCACCTTCTCATTTCGCCCGGTGAGGGCGTTGTACATGGTGGTTTTGCCGGAGTTCGGGTTGCCAGTCAAGGCAATACGCATGACATTTCCTCCTTCTCTATGTGTGCGATGTACTTTATTCACAACTCAGCGGTTGCCCTACGCTAACCGTTGGGCAGAATAAACATGAATGAATACCTTAGATCTGTGGCTCTGGGGCGTAATAAGTGCTCCAGATCTTATATCTCGATGGCCGAGGCCAACTGGTTGTCGATATTGTAGCGGCCATCCTTGATGGAAACCACGCAGCCGCCCTTGAGGTGGGATACCACGGTCACCGGCTCTCCCACATAGCAACCCAAAGAAAAAAGGAAAGCATTCAGTTCCTCATCGTCCGTATTAATTTGCTTGATGATATATTCCTGCCCGTCCAGAGCATCCAACAATGTCATATCCATCACCTTTTCAGCATTGATTCGATCACTTGCTCACAGCCTGGTTAGCGGCAGGAAACCAGGCCGCGAAAAAAGGTTAGCAATATCTAACCCTCCGCTATAATATACCATGCCAAATCAATTGTCAAGCGGGAACCTATGTTCAGCAAAGAAAATCTCCGTTTCCGATAAACAGGCTGGTTCATTTTTCCGGACTGTGCTATAATAATCAAAATGCTTTATCCAATGGAGGTCTTCTATGGCAATCCATGAATCTGGTCAGATGTATTTGGAGACCATTTATATTTTAAGGCAAACAAAATCCTTTGTGCGGGCCATTGACGTGGGAGAACAGATGGGCTATACCAAGCCCAGCGTCAGCCGTGCATTGTCCATTCTAAAAAAAGACGGTTATGTGGAGGTGGACGGAGAGGGCGCAATCACTCTGACATCAAAAGGTCTCGCCATTGCTGAGACCATGTACACCCGGCACACGGTACTGACAGAAATGCTCAAGGGTCTTGGCGTGGATGAAAAAACAGCCGCAGAGGATGCCTGCAGGATCGAGCATGTGATCAGCGAAAAATCCTTCGCCGCCATGCAGGCTCACCTGAATCAGACAAAAATATCTGATGTAGAGTCTTCGGGAGCACAGGACTGATCTTCAGAAAGCTACACCGCTGACAGGAAATCCGAACGCTCAGGGTACAGTCCGCTACCTGCCGAGAGGACAAGGGGTTGCGGACGGGATACACACATTGACAACAGTATCGGTGTATGTTAGAATCCAAGTGGTTAGCAAAAGCTAACCACTTGGATTCTTTTGCTTTATTGAATTCAGACAATAGCCTTCCCATGAAAAGAAGGTCTGGACTTGGCTCAAAACCATAGCGGTTGCCGGATGGACAAGGAGTGATGGGATTGGAAGTGCGTGCGTCAGCGGAAGATTATCTGGAAGCGATCCTACTCCTTCAGAGGAAAATGGGGGTGGTACGGTCTGTGGATGTAGCACAGCATCTGGAGGTATCAAAGCCAAGTGTATGCCACGCGGTTGCCTCTCTGCGTGCGAAAGGATTTCTGCGAATGGATGAGCGTCGTTTCCTGATCTTGACCGAAGCGGGCCGTTCTGTCGCCGAAATCACACTGGAAAAGCACCAATTCTTCTCTGCGATGCTGATGGAGGCCGGTGTTGACCCCAAAACCGCAGAAAAGGAAGCCTGTCGCATTGAACACGCAATCAGCACGGAATCCTTTGAGAGATTAAAGCGACTCAAAAAAGAATAAGCAATTCTGTGACATAAATCAAAACTTTTGCGATAGATCGCCCTTATGTGGCTGCTGGCTTTTCAAAGCTTTTCGGGCAGCTTTTTTGATTTTATGGCACACGCCAAGAATGGCGATGCAAAACAGCAAAGCTGTTAATCCATATCCAAACGACTGCATTGCCGTGTTCATGTTCATGCCTCTTTTCTGACCGCTGCCGTCAAGAAACTCATCCAAATAATCCTCTTTTTTTGTACGGCTCCTTCTGGATCGCTCCGACCTCATATCCCGTGCTGCGAATGGCATTCATAAGAGTCGCCGTGTCCAACTCTGTTTCAGAGAGAATCACAGTCTGGTTTTTGCTGCGGGAAGAATTCACATTTTTGACTGGGAAGGCTTTGCGTATGGCGTCATTGACATGAGCCTCGCACATCCCGCACATCATTCCATTGACTTCCACTGTGTACTTCCACATAATTTCTCATTCCTCCTTGGCTTTTGTATGATCGAGCTGCGCGGACCGGACGGTGGTCTGCCATGCCGCAGTCCGTTCATCCGGGATCTTCCTGGCCATCAGACAGCACATCGGCGCCAACGAACTTCCGAGAAGCTGATGGCGAACGATGGAATATCTCCGCTCGGACAGGTATGCCATCAGCTCCCCGGCAGTCCAGACGTGGTACACCCGAAAGCCTGACAGCCCCATGAACCAGAGCCGGAGTCTGGTGCTTCGGCTTTTGCCCCAGACAAAGGTGGGGGCGAACAGCAATCCCCCGGCTTCAGAACCCGCCAGGCTTCCGTCAGAGCTTTTTCCGGGTGAGGCATGATATGGAGGGCGTTGGAGATCACGACCGCATCGAAGCTCTCCGGGCCGTAGGGCAGCTTGGTGGCGTCCTGGACGGAAAAGTGGAGCCGGGACGAATGCATCTGCTTTTTGGCCTGACGGATCATTTCAGCTGAAAAGTCGGTTGCCTCCCAGCTCCGAACGCATGGAGACAGCGGCACGGACAGCTGACCTGTTCCGCAGGCCAACTCCAGCACATCCATGTCCCGTTTCAGAAAAGGACGCATTGCTTTGCAGATCTGCTGATAGGTCGCCTGAGAGCGGCGCATGAAGCCGGCGTAATGCCGTGAAAACCGCTCCCAAAACTGCTTGTTGTCATCCATACAATATGGTCACCTCAATGATGTGGTTAGCGTTTGCTAACCACATCATACTCTTTGTCGCATGAAATTGCAAGATGCCGCCATATTGGTTTTGCATGTTCTCTGGGATCAATCAAGGGAAGAAGCTGGAACGAAGAATG
>CAJLWS010000161.1 GCA_905210385.1 uncultured Eubacteriales bacterium
AACGTCCAGGTCTGGGGGTCGCCCATCTGCGTGCTTGTATAAAAGTCATTGACCCAGCCGCCGCTGGCGGAGTCCCGGTAGAAGCACCAGCCGGGATAGACGCAGGTCCGACCCAGCCCGTCGGTGTAGATGGCCGCCGAGGCATAGACATGGCCGGGCTCCAGGGTGACCGGCTGGGGCAGGTACCAGTAGGGGCTGCCCGGGGGTGAAAAATGGGGATTGGAGCTGTCCGCGACGTCCTCCCCCTGGGCATGCCACAGCAGCAGCTCCCCATCCCGAAACAGGCCAACCCGAAGGGTGCCCTCCTCCAGAAGCTCTTTCCAGCGGGTGTCATGGACGCCGCTACGGCTGAAGGTCCATTCATTGGAGGAGAGGATCAGGTCCTCTCCGCTCTCCTGCCAACCGGCGTCGCCATGCCGCAGAAGGGCACCCAGATTGGGAAACGTCTCCGTGTACAGGGAGTCGTAGACGTCCAGCACCTGGGTCTGCTCCGTATCGCCGGCGCGGAAGACCACAGACAGGATGATCTCGTCGGTGAGGGGGCAGGTAAGCTCTCCGGCAAAGGCGTTGTCCCCGTCGGGCTGGGCCACCGTCATCTCCACGATCTCCTCCCCGCTGTGGGCCCGGAAGACGGCGGCCATCCCCGGCTGGTAGGTCTTGGGGACGGCGTACACCGAAAAGGTGGCGGTGTTGGCCTCCAGGTCGTTGGACAGGTGCTGGGTGTCGTACTGGGCGGTCAGGTCGTTCTGCTCCTGGAGCAGGGCCTGCATCCGGTCGTAGATGGAGCCGACCTGGGAGGAGATGGAGTTCTGCAGCCCCAGCACGGAGGATTGCAGGTCCTGGGTGGTCTGCTTGGCCTGGTTGAGCTGTCCAGACAGGCTGAACAGCACGGCGACCAGCACGGCTGCCCCCAGTCCGGCCAGCACCCGGGGCCAGACCTTTCTGGGGGGGGTGGCCTCCTCCCGGGCGGCGAGATACTGCTCCACGATCTCCTTGACCATGGCCAGCTGGGCGTCGGTGAGCTCGGGGGCGGCCTCGGAGGTCTCCGGGGCGGCGTCCTCCACCCCCAGCAGCCAGCCCACGGAGACGGAGAAGATTTGGCTCAGGGCGATGAGCTTTTCCACCTCGGGGACGGCCCCGTCCGACTCCCACTTGTAGATGGCCTGTCGGGACACTCCCAGCTGTTCTCCCAGGGTCTCCTGGGACAGGCCCAGTTCCTTGCGTTTCTGGCAGATTCTTTGGCCCAATGTCATACAGGGCACCTCCCTTCCAGCTCCACTCTACGGGAAATCCCGGCAGAACGCCACCAACCGGGGGCTTGATTTTTGTCAACCGGCGGCTTACATTTCCTGTTTTCAGCATACCAGACGGGGGGAGGTTTGGCAAGTGCGGACAGCTTGTCAAAAAGCCTCGCAGAGTTCGCGCCCGCAGGCGCGAAAAAAGTGAAATCTGTTTTCGGCCGCGACATGTGCGTGGACGAAAACACATCTCGGCCCGCAAACGTGCGAATTGTCCGCCTTTAGCGGACAATGAGTGCGCTGCCGCGGGCCGCAGCCTATCCGTCGGAAAAGGCTTTGCCTTTTTCGACGGCCTGGCCCGGCGGGGCGGAAAAGAGGGGGACGGGCGGGGTCAGAAGACCCAGGCCTCCGGGTTGCCGGGCAGGCCGAGACTGCTCCGTACCCACCGTTCACTGTCCTCATGGTAGGTGAGGGTGACAAGGGGATAGACCAGCTGCCGGCCCAGCTCATCGGTGTAGATATAGGCCTCGGTGTACTTGTGGCCGGGCTCCATCACCACCTCCTCCGGGCGGATCCAGTAGGCCCGCTTGGCCTGGGGGTAGTTTTCTGGATTTGCTCCCTCCGGGACGTAGGGCTGGGCGATGGACAGCTCGTACCACAGCAGCAGCTCATTGTCCCGGAACAGGCCCACCTGGAGGGGTTGCGCCTGTTGGCGCAGGGCCTCCTCCCACGCCTCGTCGTCCAGGGAGAAATCCGGCCACTCCAGCTGTGCGGTCAGCCCCTGGTTGGCCGGCTGTGCGGAGAGCACGCCGTCCTCCCCATCGGTGATGACAAAGGAAATCTCCCACGAAAACTGAATATAGGGAAAGGTGTCGGTGTAGAGCCGGTCATACTCCTCCAGCACTTGGATCTGTTCTGTCTGGCCGTCCCGAAAGACTACGGATAGGGTGATGTCATCGGTGAGGGGGCAGGTAATCTCTCCGGAGAAGGCATTGCCCGCTCCCGCCTCTGCCACGGCCAGCTCCACCGTCTCCCCCATGCTGACGGCCCGGAACAGGGCGGTGGTCTCCGGGGTATAGGTGCGGGGGGTGGCCTGCACCCGGAAGGAGGCGGTGCCTGCCTCCGGGTCGGAGGACAAATGCTCCCCCTGCCAGTCTACCGCCACGCTGCTGTTCTCCCGGAAGGAGTCCTCCATCTGCTCGGTGACGTCGGCGATGGTGCCGGTGAGGGAGTACCACATCTCGTCCACGTAGCTGCGCAGGTCCTGGTTCTCCGCCTGGCTCTCCTCTGACATGCGGTTGAACTGCACCACCAGGTAGGCCAGGGCGCCCACCACCGCAACCATCAGCAGGACCCCCGCCGTGCGCAGGCGGCGGCGCCAGGGGTTGGGTTTGACCTCCTCCCGGGCGGCGAGATACTGCTCCACGATCTCCTTGACCATGGCCAGCTGGGCGTCGGTGAGCTCGGGGGCGGCCTCGGAGGTCTCCGGGGCGGCGTCCTCCACCCCCAGCAGCCACCCCACCGGGACGGAGAACAGGCGGCTGAGGGCGATGAGTTTTTCCACCTCGGGCAGTACCGTGTCCGACTCCCATTTGTAGATGGACTGCCGGGATACCCCCAGCTGCTCCCCTAGGGCCTCCTGGGACAGGCCCAGCTCCTTGCGCTTCTGGGCGATACGTTGACCCACGGTCATGGTGTTCCGCCTCCTTTCCATCCAAGGGCGGGGGCAGGGGCCCGCGCCCGGGTTCCATCCTTCCTGACACCTGCATCATACCGGAACAGGCGGGGGTTCCGCCACCAACCCGGGGGCGGAATCCTGCTAACCTGGGGTTTACATTCCTCACGTTCAGCATAGCAGAAGGGGGTGGAAAAGGCAAGGGGGACAGGGTTTACTCCAGCCCGGCGGGGCGCAGCCCCTCCTCCGTGAGCTCCAGCACCCGGCGGCACACCTGCCGAAGGTACAGCCGGTCGTGGGATACGCTGAGGATGCAGCCGGGGAAATCGGAGAGCACCTGCCGGATCACCGGGGCGGACAGGGGGGAGAAGTTCCGGGTGGGCTCGTCCAGCACCAGCACGTTGGCACCGCTGAGCACCATGGCCAGGAAGAGCAGCTTGGCCCGCTGCCCGCCGGAGAGGCCCGCCGCCGGGTGCCCCATCTCCTCCGCCTTGTACTTCATGGCCCCCAGCAGGGTGCGGGCCCGGGTGATGTCGTCCCTGTGTCCCGAGGGGGCCAGGATGTCCACCGGCGTTTTCTCCCCCAGCAGCTGGTCGCCGTAGTCCTGGGCCATCCAGGCCGCCCGGAGATCGGTCCGGGGGAGCAGTTCCTCTGCTACAATTTTCAAAAGGGTGGACTTGCCCACGCCGTTGGCCCCCACGATGCCGATCTTCTCCGGTCCGGTGACCCACAGCCGGACGTCTCGGGACAGCACCCGCTCCCCGGCCTTCAGTTCGGGCAGGTCCAGCCGGAGCACCGTCTTGCCCGCGGGCAGGGAGGCTTTGCCGCTGTCAAAGGCGGTCAAAATGGCCTCCTCCCATTCGGGCAGCTGGGTCATATCCTCCCTTTCCCGCTCAAACCGGCGGCCCAATGACTGCACCGCGTGCATCTTCTTTTTCAGCAGCTGGCCCCCGTGGGGGTCCTGCCGGGAGATGGTTGCCTGCTGATGGTCCACCTTGTTCCGGATCTGCCGGAACCGCTCCATCTTGGCGTCAAACTCCGCCCGCTCCTTCCGGGCCACCTGCTCCTGATGGGCAAAGCCCGCCTGGCGGGCGGCCACATAGCTCTGGTAATCCGTCCGGGCCACGGTACACCGGGGAAGGGTGCGGCGGCGCAGCCGCTCCAGGTGGATGACCAGATTGGCGGTGCGGGTCAGCAGGGTCTCGTCGTGGGAGATATAGAGCACCGGGGCGGGGCAGGAGAGCAGGAAGCCCTCCAGCCACTCCAGGGTGGCCAGGTCCAGATCGTTGGACGGCTCGTCCAGCAGCAGCACGTCCGGCCCGTCCAGCAGCAGCAGGGCCAGGCGCAGCTTCACCCGCTCCCCGCCGGACAGGGTGGCCATGGGCCGCCAGTCGTAGAAGAGCTCCGGCTCCAGCCCAACCTGACGGGCCCGTTGGGCCAGCTCCTTTGGAGTTGCATCCTGGAAGGCGGG
>CAJLWS010000162.1 GCA_905210385.1 uncultured Eubacteriales bacterium
CTGAGCGGGATGCAGTAAAGGGTGTCGTCAACAAAGATTTCGTGGACAAGTTCATCGACAGGATCTTTGCCACCATGGTCGATGAAACGACGATGCAGCTCCAAATAAAGATATTCACCGGTGAAGTCACGGAAAAGTATCTGGCAAATCTCAGAGTTCGCGCAGGTAACATCATTGGTGCAAGCGAGAAGCCAAGCGAAAACGCAGTCGCCGCAATAGCTGTCGCCGACGATAGTCGTACGGGTCAAACGTTCAAGAAGATGATCGAGGCCTATGAGAACGGCCTGAAGTAATCTGAGTCAGATTCCGATCCTGTGCGAAACGCGCAGCGGCGCCGGAACCGCCCCATGGCGGTTCCAGCGCCGCTCTTGTTTCTCTCAAAATTCGCGCCCTACAGTACGCGGGGTCATTCCCCCGTCCCGTCGTAGGCCAACTCCTTGGAAATTTTTCCGCCGATCTCCACCACAATCGGTGTAATCTGCCGGATGCGTTCCATGGACATGCGGGGGATGGGACAGGACACGCTGATGGCCCCCACGATCCGTCCGGAATAATCCCGTACCGGCGCTGCCACACACCGGGAGCCCAACTCGCACTCTTCATCATCCAGAGCATAACCCTGGCGGCGGATCCGATCCAGCTCCTCCACCAGCGCACCCCGGGTCACCAGGGTGTTGGGCGTCAGGGCGGGCAGGCCCTTGACGGCGATCAACTCCTTGAGCTGGCTGTCGCTATAATTGAGCAGAAGCAGCTTGCCCACGCCGGTGGCGTGCATAGGGGCCCGTTTCCCAATCCGCTGCATGATTTTGAGAATGTTGTCCGGCCCGTCCACCACGTCGGTATAGACGATCTCCATGTCCTCCTCACAGGCCAAGCAGGATGCTTCCTGGCAGCGGTGAGACAGCTCCAGCAGAAATGGGTGGGCCACATCCCGCAGGCTCACCTGGTCGGAGATGCGGCTGCCCAGCTGGGCAAACTTCAGGGACAGGGAATAGCGCTGAGTATGCGGATCCTGGCTGACATAGCCATGGATCAGCAGCGTGTTGAGCATCCGCAGTGCCGTGCTGGGGGGCATCCCGCACTTCGCCGCCAGATCCTGCAGGCGCACCGACCCAGTCTCCCTGGCCATGGCCTCCACCAGTTGGATGGCCTTTTCCACCGATTGGTTCACTTTTGACAACTTTTCCCCCATGGCGCAACAACCCTTACCTTGTGAATTCCACTTTGTAAAATGGTATCACACTCTCGCTGCCCACGCAAGAGGAAAAAGACCGCCTCCGGTTCCTATCCGCCCAAGCTGCCAGGTGCTCTCTCTGGGAAGATCTGCTGCGTCCTGCGCACAGGCCAGGCGGATAGGCGCTCACTCTCCAGGTCAATCTGATTCAGGTCCACTGCGGTCACCTGTTGATTCTCATAGGTGGTGTAGTAGTAGATCCCACGGCTGGCGTTGCAGCAGCAGGTGTACACCGTGTACTCAAAACTGTCCCTCCCTGCCCGGGCCAGGCCTCTGGTCTGAGCCACGGTGTTCAGTACATGGAAGAACTGGGCGATCCGCTCCTCCTCCGTCTCCCCCGGCAGGGCGTTGGCCCGGCCGAAGGCCGCCCGGACGAAACGGGAGGGGGAGGACAGGTCTCCGGGCAGCCCCACCGCCCCCATGCCCAGGCAGTCGGGGGCCAGGTCCAGCGCCGGGGCAAACCGGTTGACCGGCTCCTCCCGGGTGAGGTTCAGGTACTGCCTGAGGTGATGCATCTGGAAGGGGAAGGGCGGATTGTTCGTCAGCACCCCCACCGGGTTGGGGTGGATGTGGATACCGTCCTCCATGGCCTCTACCACGATCGTCCGCCTGCTGTCCGCGATCATCCAGTGCAGGGGCGCAGGAGGCAAGTCCTCCTGGAAGGAGGCGTCCGTCAGGTTCAGCCGGGCCAGCAGGCCCTCCGCCTGGTCCACGTCGGCGCACTGGCCTAACATCCAGGGGAGGAGCTCGAAGGAGGCCACGTTGTCCCGTCCCCCTGCCGGGGCGGCGTAACGGGCATTCCCCGGGAAATTCAGCCCCGCCATGGCCAGCCCCGCCTCGTTTGCCGCCTCATAATAGAGGGGATAGTCCTCCCCCGCCAGCGCCATACCGATCATAGCGTAGTGGCTGTCCAGCGCTCCGGACATCCGGAAGCGGAGGGAGTAGTTCCTGGGAACAACCACTACCTGCTCTCCAAAGGAGCGGTCCAAGTCCAAGGTGCGGCCGAAGTAAAGGTCTCCGCCTTGGACAAAACTCACTGCAGTACACATGAAACATTCCTCCTTTTCCCTTGCGCAAAACTCCCCAGGCCGAGCACCCGGTCCTGGGGAGTTTTTCCTGTTTTCCGGATTCTATTCCTTCCCCGGCCCGGACGCTCCGGCCCTCCGGGCCAGGTACTCCTCCCGGGTCAGCTCCAGGACGAGGATCTCGGTCTCCCTGCCAAACCGCCGGCGCCGCTCTGTCCCCACCTGACGAAAGCCGGCGGCCCGGTGGATGGCCAGGGCGGCATCCCGCCCGGCCTCAAAGCCGTTTTGCAGCTTTGGCACCCGGTCGGTGAGAAAGGCCCGCTCCAGCAGCAGCTCCAGGGCCTTGCGGCCGTACCCTTTTCCCCTGAAGGGGGCGTACAGCAGCACCCCCATGCCCCAGGCGTCCGGCCCGGCGGGATGGAAGTTGACCTCTCCCACGAAGGCCCCGTCCATCCCCCGCTGGAGATAGGCGTAAAACCGCTCCGGCTCGTGGCCCACCAGGCGGTCGCGCTCGGCCTGCCAGTTCTCCCGCGGAAGGTCGACGCACCCGGTGTCCGGGTGGCAGCCGGGGGCATGGACCTCCCAGCCCGCGTTGTAGGCCATGGTGGCCGGGTCGGCCTCCATGGCCTGGCGGAACCAGAAGTCCTCTGTCTTTGGCAGATAGAGCGACAAGGTCTCCCACCGCTCCACGTCCAGGCGGAAGGTGAGCCCGTCGTAGGTCTTCCCCCGGACCTGGCGGATGCCGGGCTTGCGCAGATACTCGGAAAAGCCCAGCTTGTTGGCCAGGCCGATCATCCGGGTGTTGCCCGACCATGTCTGGGTGTACACTTCCCGGCAGCCCCGGTCCAGCCAGTACCCCACCCAGGCGGTGAGGGCACGGGTCCCCCAGCCGCCGGACCAGCAGGCGCTGTCCATGATGCCCAGCCCCAGGGCCACCGGGGTGTCCGGGCCGGGGACCTCCTCCGGGGCGTGGTCCCGCCACCGGAAGTCCTCCGTCATCAGGTAGGCCGCCGCCGCGCCGATGTGGGCTCCGTCTGCCGTGGCAATCTCCAGCCGCCAGCGCAGCGCTCCCTCTTCCGGCACAGCCTGGAGCCGTTTCCGCCCTCTCTGCCGCAAGTCGTCCGCCGACAGGTCGGGGAAAGGCTCCCAGGGGGCGTCCCAGTCCCCCCAGGCGGTGTCCACGGTGTTCCAGCGCACCTCGTCCTCGATGTCACTCTCCCGGTAGTCCCGGAGCACGATGTCCTTGTATTTGATCTGCATGCAAACGTTCCTCCAAACTAAAATTGGAGGGTTTGGGTTCAGGCGCGCACCCTCCCGGCGCGCTCCAGGTTCTTTCTCATGTCCATCCGTCCTTTCCGTGAAGTTGGCGGCTTTCCGCCGGGACCAGCATAGCACATTCCCCCGGAAAAGGCAACGGCGGGACAAAGAGCGGGCCCCGGAGCAGATCCGGGGCCCGCGAATGACCTGGATTCTGATTCACTTGCCGTCGGCCCGCGTCCCGCCGGGAACGTCCTGGGGGGCGGGCTCGGAGGCGCCGGGGCCGCCCTCCTTTTTGGTGGGGGCCATGGACCGGCGCAGCTCGGCCAGCTTCTCCTCCCGCCGGCGCTTGATGGCTTCCTCCTCCTCCCGCTCGATCTTCCCCTGCTGGGAGACGCAGAAGATCAGGATCACCAGCACCACCGCGATGATGATAACCAGCCGGAGCCCCTCCCAGCCCATCTCCAGCAGACGGCCCCGGGAGAGGCGGACCAGAAGCACGCCGCCGTACAGGGCCAGCATGACCAGCTCCAGCCGCTCCACAAAGCGGTTGCTGTGCTTTTTCCCCAACAGGCCATACAGGCTGACGGCGATACCCAGCAGGGTGAACAGCCAGAAGTACCAGGGCACCGGCCCGCCCTCCACCACGCCCGCGGTGCGCAGCAGGATGACGGCCAGCACCACCAGGGTCAGGGCCAGGAAGACGCCGCAGTAGGCGATTACCTGCCAGGATCTCTTCTGCTCAGGCGTAGATTTCATGGGGCTTCCTCCTCTCCGTTCCGGGCGGCCAGCTCTTCTGTGAAAATTGTACCATGCCAGGCGGTGTATGTAAAGAAAACTTTATCTATTTTTTAGGAAAAGGCCCGG
>CAJLWS010000163.1 GCA_905210385.1 uncultured Eubacteriales bacterium
AGCGTCTCGAAGACGGAGACCACATACTCGGCAATGGCGCAGTCCTGCTCCTCCGTGCCGCCGCCCACGCCGATGCCGCCGGCGATTTTTCCGTCAACAAACAGGGGATAACCTCCGGCCACCAGGGTGATTCTGGGGTCGTTGGACTGGATGGCCATCAGGGAGCCGCCCTCTGCGGCGCAGGCGGCCACATCTTATAATCCCGGACAAATTGCGACATGCTCTCATAGCCCACCTCCAGGGCGGCCTGGGTGACGTTTCTCCCCTCGTCCAGCATGAGCCTGCGCCCCTCGGTCAGGCGCAGGCGCTTCTGGCATTGCAGAGGCCCCATGCCCACCGCGCTCTTGAATTTCTGGTGGAACAGGGAGACGCTCATGTTCTGGCGTTCCGCCAACTCTTCCACGGTGAAGGGGGTGCGGAAGTTTTCCTTGATCCAGCTGTTGGCCTCATAGATCTCCCCGGCCTGCTGAACGTTGACGACGCCGTGCAGAAACCGGCTGCCGCAGGAGCCGCACAGAAGATGGTAGATGAGCTCCCGGCGCAGCTGCTTTCCCATAAAGTCCAGGTGGAGGGGCTGCGCCATGATGGGGAAGAAGCGGCACGCGCAGGAAAGGACCGCGCGGTCGGACCGGGCCATCTCCGCCTCACGAAGCCCCGCGCCGGTGATCTGGTCGGCGAGGGCGCGGTCCAGATCCAGCATGACGGAAACCACGTCGCTCGTGGTGAACGCGATGGCCAGGGCCAAAAATCCCGTTGCCGGGAGAAGGACTGGACATATCCTGTGGAGGGCGTGTCGATCTCAGAGATGGAATACTGGCCGGGCACATAGTCTAACATACCGGAAGGGGTGTGGAGCCGGATGGAGCCGTCCACGAGGATGTAAACGTAGGGACTCCCCAGGTGCGGATCTCCACGGTCTCCCCGGTGTGCCGGTACAGGGTCAGGAAGGGGAGCCTGTTTGGAAGGGCCACTCTGTCAGCGGAAAGGGGCGCGTGAGACCGCGCAGGCGCTGGAGACTGTTGGCCATGGATATCACCTGCCTGTTGGGGAAATACCGGAACGCTTCGGTGAAAAAGGGAACAGAGGGAGCGCCGGAGGGGCACTTCCTCTGTCTGAAAGACGCGCTATTCGGAGAGGTTTTTGCTGGCCAAGCCGCTGTGGCGCTTCAGGGCCTCAAAGGTCTCGGGGCTGAGGTCGTGCTCAATCTTGCACGCGTCCTCCGCCGCGATCTTGGGGTCCACGCCCAACTGGATCAGCCACTGGGTGAGCAGGCGGTGGCGCTCATAGATGCGGGAGGCCACCTCCATTCCCGCCGGGGTCAGGGTGAGCAGGCCCACGTCGTCCATGACCACATAGCCGTTCTCCCGCAGCAGGCTCATGGCGCGGCTGACGCTGGGCTTGGAAAATCCAAGGTGCTGCGCCACGTCGATGGACCGCACGGGCCCTTTCTCGCTCAGGGCCAGAATGGCCTCCAGATAGTTTTCACCTGATTCATGAATCTGCATAAAATCACCCGAAAAGATCATAACACATTTTTAGGGCGGTGACAATGCAAAAAAACGGCGGTTAGCTATTGACAACTCTTGCTCGCGGTGATACACTCCTAATGTTAGGATATGCTAACTTCCGGGAGGGAGGGATCACCATTATGCCGCTGACGATGCTGACCAATGGTCAGGAGAGCACGGTGAAGAAGATCACCGGGAAGGACGAGGTTCGGACCTTTTTGAAGAACCTGGGCTTTGTGGAGGGCGGAACTGTGTCCGTGGTCAATGAGATTGGGGGAAACCTGATCGTCAAGGTCAAGGGGACCCGGATCGCTCTGAGCAGGAATATGGCCAACCGGATCATGGTGTGGCCGTTCTGAAGGAGCCGGAAGATTTTGGAGAGGAGGCGAAGCAGGTTGAGAACGCTGCGGGATGTCAAAGTGGGGGAGACCGTGTCCGTGGTCAAGCTCCACGGAGAGGGCGCGCTGCGCCGCCGGATCATGGACATGGGCATCACCCGGGGCACCAGCATCTATGTGCGCAAGGTGGCGCCCCTGGGCGATCCGGTGGAGATCACCATCCGGGGCTATGAGCTGTCCATCCGCAAGGGGGACGCCGATTGCATCGAGGTAACTTGACGGGGCTTTGCCCGAAAATGAGGTTGCGGCGCCGTGGGGCGCCTGTCATTTTCAATGAGGGTTAGCAAACTCTAACCTTCGTTTGGAGGAGGAATCAAGAAATGTCGATTAGACTGGCCCTTGCCGGAAATCCGAACTCCGGCAAGACGACAATGTTCAACGCCCTCACCGGCTCCAACCAGCGGGTGGGCAACTGGCCGGGGGTGACGGTGGAAAAGAAAGAGGGGCGGCTCAAGGCGGACAGAGAAGTCACCCTCACCGACCTGCCCGGCATCTATTCCCTGTCCCCCTATACCCTGGAGGAAGTGGTGGCCCGGGAGTACTTAGTGAGCGAGCGCCCCGACGGCATCATCAACATTGTGGACGCCACCAACATCGAGCGCAACCTGTACCTCACCACCCAGCTCATGGAGATGGGCATTCCCGTGGTGGTGGCCCTGAACATGATGGACCTGGTGCGCAAGAGCGGGGATCAGATTGATGCGGGCAAGCTATCCAAGGCCTTGGGCTGTCCGGTGGTAGAGGTATCCGCGCTGAAGGGGGAGGGGTTGGATCGGCTCATCTCCACTGCCAAGGACGCCGCCGCCCGGAAGTCCGCCCCTGTCCAGCTGACCTATTCCGCCCCGGTGGAACAGGCGTTGGACGCCATCCAGACGGCGCTGGGCTCCGTTTTTTCCAAAGGGATGGAGCGGTGGTACGCCATCAAGGTGTTTGAGCGGGACGAACAGGTGATGGGCAAGCTCACCCTGTCCGCCGACGTGAAGGGGAAGGTGGAGCAGGCCATCCTGGACTGTGAGAAGGCCCTGGACGATGATGCGGAGTCCATCATCACCAACGAGCGGTATGAGTACATCGCCAGGACCATCGCCTCCTGCGTGAGGAAGAAGCGCACGGGGCTGTCCCTGTCGGACAAGATCGACCGGGTGGTCACCAACCGGATCGCCGCCCTGCCCATCTTCGTGGTGGTTATGGCCCTGGTATATTCCCTGGCCATGGGCAGCTGGACCATCTCCATCGGCACCCACCTTACCGACTGGGCCAATGACGGCCTGTTCGGCGACGGCTGGTTCGTCCCCTTCACCGCCGACACCGACGCCTGGGATGAGGCCTCCGGCGCCTTCGAGGAGGCCAACGCCATCATCGAGGCCTACGAGGCCGGGGAGAACGAGGCCTACCTGTATGACGACGAGGCCGGCGTGACCAATGTGCTGGAGGTGAACGACGAGACCTATCAGCAGGCCCTCACGGTGCCCGAGCCCGACCCCACCGAGTACGGCGTATGGGTGCCTGGCATCCCGGTGCTCATCGAGAACGGCCTGACCGCCATTAACTGCAACGCCATTGTTCAAGACCTGATTTTGAGCGGCATCGTGGGCGGCGTGGGCGCCGTGCTGGGCTTCGTGCCCCAGATGCTGGTGCTCTTCCTGCTGCTGGCCATTCTGGAGGACATTGGCTACATGTCCCGCATCGCCTTCATCATGGACCGGATTTTCCGCCGCTTCGGGCTGTCCGGCAAGTCCTTCATCCCCATGCTGGTGGCCACCGGCTGCGGCGTGCCCGGCATCATGGCCTCCCGGACCATCGAGCAGGACCGGGACCGGAAGATGACCATCATGACCACCGGCTTCATCCCCTGCGGGGCCAAGATGCCCATCATTGGCCTGTTCGCCGGAGCCCTGTTTGGCAATTCCCCCCTGGTGGCCACCTCCGCCTACTTCATCGGCGTGGCGGCGGTCATCATCTCCGGGATCATTCTGAAGAAGTTCAAGGCCTTCGCCGGGGAGCCCGCCCCCTTCGTCATGGAGCTGCCCGCCTACCACGCCCCCAACCCGGGCAACGTGCTCCGGTCCATGTGGGAGCGGGGGTGGTCCTTCATCAAGCGGGCCGGCACCGTCATCCTGCTGAGTACCATCGTCCTCTGGTTCCTCCAGGGCTTCGGCTTTGAGAACGGGGCCTTCGGCATGGTGGAGGACAACAACCACTCCATCCTGGCCAACATCGGCAACACCATCGCCTGGATCTTCGCCCCCCTGGGCTTCGGCAACTGGCAGGCCACCGTGGCCACCATCACCGGCCTCATTGCCAAGGAGGAGGTGGTGTCCACCATGCAGGTGTGCTACCCGGGCAACCTGACGGCCAACATCGGCGCGGCCTTCACCGCCATTGGCGCCTATTCCTTCATGATCTTCAACCTGCTGTGCGCCCCCTGCTTCGCCGCCATCGGCGCCATCAAGCGG
>CAJLWS010000164.1 GCA_905210385.1 uncultured Eubacteriales bacterium
GATGCACTCCTCGTCGCAGGCGTCCAGTTTGCCGTAGCGGATGTTGTCCATGACGGTGCCGGTGAACAGGTTGGTGTCCTGCAGGACGATGCCCAGGGAGCGGCGCAGGTCCGCCTTTTTGATGTTCATGATGTCAATGCCGTCGTAGAGGATCCGGCCCTTGGAGATGTCGTAGAAGCGGTTGATCAGGTTGGTGATGGTGGTCTTGCCTGCGCCTGTGGCCCCAACGAAGGCCACCTTCTGTCCGGGCTCGGCGTACAGGGTGACGTCGTGGAGCACCGTTTTCTTCGGGTCGTAGCCGAAGTCCACATGCTCCATGCGCACGTCACCGGTCAGCCGGGTGAGGGTGACCGAGCCGTCGGGGTTGACCCGCTTCCAGGCCCACACATTGGTGCGCTCCTCGCATTCTGCCAGGGAGCCGTCGGCCTGCTCCCGGACGTTGACCAGAGTGATGGTGCCCTGGTCTGTCTCGGGCTGCTGATCCATCAGATCGAAGATCCGGGCGGCGCCCGCGATGCCCATAACCACCGAGTTGATTTGCTGGGACACTTGGCCAATGTTGCCGGAGAATTGCCGGGTCATATTCAAAAAGGGAACTACAATACTGATGCTGATGGCCATGCCGGAAATGGAGAGGTTGGGTACCTGCAGCAGTAGAAGCAGGCCGCCCGCCATGGCCACCACGGAGTAGAGCACGTTGCCCATATTGTTTAGGATGGGCATGAGGGTGTTGGCGTAGGTATTGGCCTTCCGGGAGTCGGAGTAGAGCGCGTCGTTCACTTTGTCAAAGTCCTTACCCGTCTCCTCCTCGTGGCAGAAGACCTTGACCACCTTCTGTCCGTTCATCAGCTCCTCCACAAAGCCTTCCACCTTGCCCATTGCGATCTGCTGGCGGCGGAAGAACCGGGCGGAGCCGCCGCCCACCTTTTTGGTGACGACCAACATGCAGGCTACTCCGGCGATGACCCCCAGGGCCAGCCATACGCTGTAATAGAACATGATGCACAGCACGGAGAGGACGATGACGCCGGAGCTGATCAGCTGGGGAATGCTCTGGGACACCAGCTGGCGCAGGGTGTCGATGTCGTTGGTGTAGTAGCTCATGATGTCACCGTGGTTATGGGTGTCGAAGTAACGGATGGGCAGATCCTGCATCCCATCGAACATCTTGCACCGCAGCTTCTTGAGCAGGCCTTGGGTCATCACGGCCATCAGCCGGGTCCAGGTGAACACGCTGACCAGGGAGATCACATACACCGCCGCCAGGATGCCCACCAGGGTGAGGATCCGGCCGGAGACGGCGGCCCAGTCCCCCGCCTGCCAGCTCCCCTCAATGATGGCGATGATGTTCTGCATGAAGATAGAGGGAATGGCGTTGACGATGGCGCTGAACAGGATGCACAGCAGGGTCAGCGGAGCCATCACAGGGTAGAACTCCACAATGGTGCGCAGCAAACGCCTCAGGGTGCCTTTCGCGTTATTCATCCGCTTTCCCTCCCTTGTTCTGAGATTCATAGATCTCCTGATAGATGGGGTTGGAGGCCAGCAGCTCAGCATGGTTGCCGATGGCCACGATCCGGCCGCCGTCCATGATGAGGATGCGGTCGGCGTCCTCTACCGAGGCCACCCGCTGGGCCACGATGATCTTGGTGGTCTCGGGCAGGTACTCCCGGAATGCCTTGCGGATCATGGCGTCAGTTTTGGTATCCACTGCAGAGGTGGAGTCGTCCAGGATCAGGATCTTGGGCTTCTTCAGCAGGGCCCGGGCGATGCAAAGCCGCTGCTTCTGCCCGCCGGACACGTTGGTACCCCCCTGCTCGATGTAGGTGTCGTAGCCCTTGGGGAACTGCTGGATGAACTCATCGGCGCAGGCAAGCTTGCAGGCCTGGACCAGCTCCTCGTCGGTGGCAAACTGATCGCCCCATCGCAGGTTCTCCTTGATGGTGCCCGAGAAGAGCACGTTCTTTTGGAGCACTACGGCCACTTGGTTGCGCAGCACCTCCAGGTCATAGTCCCGCACGTCCACGCCGCCCACCTTGACACAGCCCTCGGTAACGTCGTACAGCCGGGGGATGAGCTGAATCAGGGAGGTCTTTGACGAGCCGGTGCCCCCCAGGATGCCGATGGTCTCCCCGGAGCGGATGTGCAGATCTACATTGGCCAAGGCCATGCGTTCGGCGTGCTCGGAGTAGCGGAAGCTGACGTGATCAAAATCGATGGAGCCGTCGGACACCTCCATGACCGGGTCGGCGGGGGAGGTGATGCTGCTGCGCTCCTGGAGTACCTCAGCGATACGGTGGGCGGACTCAAAGGACATGGTGATCATGACAAAGACCATGGAGAGCATCATCAGGCTCATGAGGATCTGGATGGAGTAGTTGAGCAGGGCGGACAGCTGCCCCACGTTGATCTGGGCACCCTGGGTGGTGATGATCACGTAGGAGCCCAGCCCCATGATGAGGGTAGAGGCGGCATAGACGCAGAACTGCATCAGGGGGGTGTTCAGGGCCAGGATCTTTTCCGCCCTGGTGAAGTCGTTGCACACATCCTGGGCGGCGGTCTCGAACTTCTGCTTCTCATAGTCCTCCCGGACGTAGGATTTGACCACCCGCATGGCCTGCACGTTCTCCTGGATGGACTCGTTGAGCCGGTCGTACTTCTTGAACACCTTGCGGAACAGGGGCATGGCCCTCCAGATCACCAGGGCCAGACCTGCGGTCAGCACCGGGATGGTGAACAGGAAGACGAAGGACATGGAGCCGGCCATCACATAGGCCATAGTGAAGGCGAACACCAGCATCAGCGGGCAGCGGATTGCCGCCCGGATGATCATCATGAAGGCGAACTGCACGTTGGTCACATCAGTGGTCAGCCGGGTGACCAGGGACGAGGTGGAAAACTTGTCGATGTTGGCAAAGGAGTAGTCCTGAATGGCGTAAAACATGTTCCGACGCAGATTGCGGGAGAACCCGGTGGAGGCGGCGGCGCAGGTGGTGCCGGCTGCCCAGCCCAGCAGCAGCGCCAGGCCCGCCATGACGATGAGCAGTCCGCCGTACCGCATGATGACGGACAGCTCACAGCCGGCCTGAATCTCGTCTACGAGTCTGGAGATGACAAAGGGGATTAGGCATTCCACGATGACCTCGCCGATCACCAGCACCGGGGTGAATATGGTCGCCTTACGATGCTCCCCAATGGATTTCATCAATGTTTTGAGCATGTCGTTCCTTTCTCCTCAAACAATCTTCTTTCCTAAGCATGCGCAAACAGGCATACGTATAAGTATACACATTTTAATAAAAGAATGGAATCGTCAAATCCACAAAAGCGCAGAAAGGCGGGGGAAGCCCAGGAGACATTTTGCATCAAAGGGGGACCTGTTCCTCCTGCCGTCCGAGGGGGCTGCGGAAAAAATTGCGGATTTCAGTTTCCGTTCAGAATCGGTTGCGACATTTGTTCCCGAAATTGAATCCCTGGTTCAAAACATGGAAGGAGCTTACATTGGAGATTAGCTACAACTAACCACTGACCTAATGTTAGCATGAACTAACTCTTCTGTCAAGAGGAAAATGAAAAAACTTTTAAGTGCCCGCAGGGGCGAAGGTAGAATGGCTAAAATGGAATCTGATCCTGGGACAGCTGGGAATAGGGGGTGAGGGTGAGAACAGGTGATTTCCCGTCGGCGCTGAGGGTGTAGCCCACGGTTTTGCTGCCCTGGAGGGTCAGGGTGCAGGGGGTTTCCAGATCCGCCTCCCACTGGCAGTACACGGGGACGGGAAACTGCGTCCCGTCCTCCGCCACCACCGCCAGGTACAGCCCGAAGGGGACGCTGTCCCGGACTGGCGGACGTTCCGGGTCCAGGGGGAAGGCGGCGGTGACCGTTTCCCCCGGGGAGAAGACCGTCTGGGGCTGAACCATCAGGCCGCCGGTGAGGGTGCCGTTCACTGTGTATTCAAAGTGCAGCCCGGCCACGGCATCCTCCGTTTCCACCGTGAGGACTGCCGCCACCTCCAGACCGGACGAGGGATTGGCGCCGGGCTCCTGGCCCGCCTGGTCCGCGCAGGCAGACAGGGCCGCCAGGCCGAGGGAAAGGGCAAAGCACAGGGAGATCAGAACTTTTTGCCGCAGCTTCATAGGGATGCCTCCTTGACGATAACTGTACGAACTGTGTTGGTACAGTTATCGTAGCATGGCGAGGGCGGGCCGTCAAGGGGGCGGAGCTTACGGTTTTCTGATGGAATGTTTAAGATTTCCGAAAGAGGGCCGAGGGGCGGCTTTGTAGGTTTGTCAAACATATTGGACAGTGAATTCGTTCGGAGAAAGCCAACTA
>CAJLWS010000165.1 GCA_905210385.1 uncultured Eubacteriales bacterium
ACTTTTTGGGTCTGACGTGCACCGCGCCGGAGACGTACAGCTATCTCAGCGACGAGGAGATCGCCGCGCTGAACGACATCGCCCTGGACAGCATGACGGACGAGGCGCTGGTGGCGGAGATGCGCCAGCGGCTGGAGGCGGGCAGCCAGGTACAGGACATGTATCTGATGACCGAGGACGGACGCCAGTGGGTCAGCATCACCGTGGACAAGGTGACAGACGGCAAGACCGCCATCGACATGGACGCCTTTCTGACCGAGGGCATCGCCCAGGCCACCGCCGCCTATGAGAGCATCGACGGTATGGAGGACGTGACCTCCGCCGCCCAGACCACCAGCTTTCTGGGCAGCGAGTACAGCAGCATCCTGACCACCGCCGTCTACAACGGCTTCCCCGCCCGGTCCCTGCAGGTCTGCATCCCGGTGGAGCAGTACATCTGCGTGGTGACCTTCACCAGCTATGTGGAGGATCACACCGACGAGATGATGGGCTTCTTCAGCGCCATCCAGAAGTGACATACCGCGAAAAAGGACGTGTCCCCCCGGGGCACGTCCTTTTTTTGCCGCAGGCGGTTGACCGGGCGGGAATTTTACGGTACACTGATCTTACAGGGAACCCGATTCTATCTTTTGGAGGAGAGCCTATGGAAAATCTGATCCCCGCATTGATCCTGGCCGTGGTGTGTGCGCTGATGATATGGCTGGGACTCCGCAATCGAAAGGGCGCCATCAAGGCTTACGAGGACGACAAGCAGCGGTATACCGGCACCGCCACCATGACGGTGGTGGATCTGCGGGAAGAGAACGTGGAGCGCTGGGAGGATCAGGAGGACGGCACCAGCCGGCTGGCCCGGTATACGGTTCATCTGCCCACCTATGAGTACACAGTGGACGGCAAGACCTACACCTATTCCAGCAACCAGGACTGGGGCAGCAATAAGGGCGTGGGACGGCAGGTGACGGGGTATTACGACCCCAAGCGGCCTGACCTGATCCGGGAGGATAAGCCCCGCAAGCCCCTGTTGGGCGGCGGGATCTTCTTCGTGTTCGCGGCGTTCTGCCTGCTGGCGGAGATCCTGCTGATTTGGGAAATGATCATGTACGGACTATAACTTATCGCGTAATAAATATCCTCCGGCATAGCCGGAGGATATTTATTACACTATTTAATCAAGATACGGCTTCAGATATTTGTTGAAATGCTCGACAAGATCCTTATCTGTCATCTGAGGACGCCACATAAAATAGTTCTTATCATATTGATCAAACCAAAACGCAATTTCTCTGTTGCGTTTTGGATCACGGGTAATATCCCCCTCCAGCACGACCCAGAATGGCAGTATATCTTCACTTGTAATTCCGCTTAGCTCTCTATACTTCTTCATAAGTCCAGGTGTAAACAGCTTACACATTCTCTCATGTGCATTACCGCGTCCCGCACTAGGCTCTTTTCCCTCAACCCAGCCATCTTGGCGTTTTATTTCACCAAAGAGAATCTTACCGCTTTTCTTATTGCGAATGGAAAAGTCCGGAGATACACCCCAGCCTCTTTTTTGCGCATTCTTCATAGCCGCCTTGCTGGGATTGAATATTTCAGATAATGTTTTCTCTGACAGTACTACATGTTCATACAGGTGCTTTAAGTCTGTTGGGTGATCATTGACCTCATAAACGGATAAATCAAGATTCTTCCTGAGCGCTGCAATCAAATCTTTTTCGGCAGAGCCCGCAAGTCCGCCTGGACCAGATTCGGTTTGCCAGTTATCTCTCTTTCTTAGTGCATTACCTGCCATATGTAACCTCCCTATAGTCCCTTGAAAAGTTCTTCAAGCGAAACGCCAAACCCACGAGCGATCTTATCAATATTATTGATAGAGACATTTCGCTTACCGCTCTCTACAGAAGCATAATAAGTTCTATCCATGTCGATTGACAGTGCAAATTTTTCTTGGCTCAAACCTTTGGCATTTCTGAGATCTCGAATCCTCTCTCCAAACTGCTTTGTAATCATAGGAGCACCTCTCTGTTCGACATAATTGTATGCGTTTGACGTTTTTAAGACAACGGATTATAAGTAACACACATCTTGACTATAAATAGACTACAGGCTATAATTGTCTACGACAAACATCAGTGAGCAAAATGGAGATTCATATGGCGAACAATCAAAAGAAAAACACAACTGCATATTCGTTATATAGCATCCAACAAAAAAAGCGGACAAAGGTCAACCCCCTTGAAGATATGTATCCGCGTTTACCAGATAAGAAATATCAGGTCATTTACGCAGACCCACCATGGGATTATGGCGGAAAAATGCAATATGACAAAACTGTAATCAAATGCGAAAATGAGGGATTTGAAAAAAAAATCTTTTTAAGTTCAGCCGAGTTTAAATATCCGACGATAAAGCTCAAAGACTTGAAGAAACTGGATGTTGCGTCTATTTCCGATGAGGATTGTATCTTATTCATGTGGACAACCGGGCCGCAGATGGCTAATTCCATTGAACTTGGAGAGGCTTGGGGGTTTGAATATAAGACCATTGCTTTTGTGTGGGACAAAATGGTTCACAATCCAGGGCGGTATACACTTAGCCAGACAGAGTTTGTTCTGGCATTTAAGAAAGGCAAGTTTCCTCAGCCGCGCGGTGCAAGAAACGTCAGGCAAATGGTCACCGTTCATAGAGGTGCGCACAGTGTAAAGCCAACAGAGGTCATTGATGGAATTACAAAAATGTTTCCGGAACAGGAAAAAATTGAACTATTTGCCAGAAGCAATCATCTCGGATGGGATAACTGGGGACTTGAGATACCCACTAGCGAAATTAAAATTGAGGCAGGACTAACCTTGGGAAACCCGTAAAGTAAGCAGAACTATTCAGATATAATTTTGCCTTTGAATCAAATCCGGTAAAATAGAAAGCGGCATGACTTCGGTCATGCCGCTGTAATAAAGAAATTATACTATTCCATTCTTATAGCCATCCGGACAGCCGTCCGCGGCGCTTTTTTCATTCCTCTGTATACCGGCGGGGGACGCTTGGGCTGGTCAGCACCAGGTCGTGGGGGATCACCGCCACGTCGCCGGGGCGGCAGCCAAGGCCCGTCACATCCACCAGGGTATGGGTCATGCCCGGTGGGCTGATGACCGAAACGCGGGTGCCGTTGATGGTGACCCAGCGCTTCCGCTGCTGCCAGCAGGCCCGGAGGCCCCGGTAGCGGTAGGTGAACGCGCCGTCCGCTGTGCCCACAGCCAGGACGGCGATCTCCGTATCCCGGCGCAGCAGGGCGTCGCCATAGCCCACCCGGTCGCCCTTCTTCAGGCGGTGCACGGTGCATACGGCGGCCTGCAGCGTGGCCGCCGGGGGGCCGCCGCCGATGCCGGTGAGGCCGGAGCCGATGCGTACCGCGTCCAGGCGGTACTGGGGCACGTCCGCCGTATGGGTGGCGGCGATGTGGCGCAGCCCCACGGGATAGCCGTCCAGCTCCAGCAGCACCCGGCTGAACCGGGCGAACTGCGCCAGGGCGGCGGCAGGGCCGCGGAAGTGGGAATAGATGCCCTGCACCTTCACGTTGGGCAGGTCAAAGACCCGCTTCATGTCCTGCACCTGCTCCGGCAGGAAGCCGAAGCGACCAAAGCCGGTGTCCACCGCCAAGTGGATCCGGGCATCCATATGCAGGGCGTCGATGGCCTGAGCCTGGGCCAGGCTCTCCACCGAGAGGATCACCCGCCGCTGGAGCAGGGCGCGCAGCAGCGTCGGATCGTGGACGCAGCTCATCAGCAGCAGCTCCGTGTCCGGCTGTGCCAGCTCCAGCGCCTCCTCCACGGCGGCGCAGGCGAACAGGGTGACGCCCTCCTTCGCCAGCAGCCCGCGCAGCTGCTGTGCGCCCAGGCCGTAGCCGTTGCCCTTGAGAACGGGGATCACCTGACCACCGCCGGCATAGCGCCGGTAGTTGGCCAGGACGGCCCCGGTATTGACGAGTAATTCTGCCATAATGGTTTCCTTTCGCGCAGGCTGCCTGTTCCGCTTTTTTCCAGCATACATGAGGCAGCCTCATTTGTCAATCTGTCAATCTATGGTAAAGACGCACGAGGACGGCAAAATGTTTCAGCCCCTCCCCGACTTTTCGCCGTTTAGTATGGCAGAACGGACAGAGGAATATGCCGGGACAGGAAAAAAGGAGGCCGTCGGCCTCCCTTTTCTTATAAATTGTGGATGATGGTCTCGGGGGGCCGGATCACCACGCGGGCGTTGTCCGCCACCGACTCGGTCAGGAAGGCGTTGCCGCCCACCACGGCGTTCTCGCC
>CAJLWS010000166.1 GCA_905210385.1 uncultured Eubacteriales bacterium
GTTTAACAGGTCAAATCCCCGCACTTCGTATCCATTGGCTTTCAATGCCCCGCCTGTTTTCCGCAGGATTTCGGATTTTGGATCGCAGATGACCAGCGAACAGTTCCCGCAGTTGAGGGCGTTGGGAATGGCGTAGGAACGGCTTTTGCCAGCGCCGGAGCCCCCGATGACCAGCACGTTGGTGTTGCGCTTGTGCTTATGGCCATCCATCCCCATCTGGAAATGCTGGGTCAGGATGAGGTTTTCCTTGGGGTTCTTCTTATCCCGGTATTTCTTTACAATCTGGAATACATCGCCCCACTTGGCGGAGCCATGCTCCACGCCCCTGCGGGTGTTCTTCCGGCTGGAAACGATCACAAGGACAACAATTCCATATGCAAGAGTAAAAAACAGCAGGCACCGGGCGGAATATCCCGTCCAATGAACAGAAAAGGGGCTGTTCATGGCGGCTGAGAGCTTCCCCAGCAGATCCACGAGGTTCATCCCTTCGCTCCAGCTTCCGGCTGTCAAAAGGGCCAGCCACCAGACGATGGGCAACGGCAGAAGCCACACCCACCATGGATTTTTTCTTGTGGTTATCGAATCAAAAAATATCCTTCCTTTCCGTGAAAACAAAAAAATCCCCCGGAGCCCATGGAAAAGCGTTTCCAAAGGCTCCGGGGGTAAAGCAGTTCTTTATCTGCTGACGATACTTCTGTAGCTGGCGCGGACAAGTTTTAAGAGCAGACGGTCGATCCCGCCGCAGCTTCGGTCTGCCGCCAGATAGTCGTTCCGCATCCCGTTTAAGCACAGCGTGGCGTACTGGTATTCCTCATCGTTCAGGTACAGCCTGCGCTTTGGCATACTGAGGATTCGATCAATAAATAGCTGCAGTTTGCCGGACAGTTCAGGCTCAACCGATTCCTGCGCGCTGCGAAGCGCCTTGACGAGTATGTTCCGGTCCCCGCAGGTCATTTTCACCAGTCGCTGCTTTGTCATGGCGATCCCTTCCTTTCTCTTTTTTCACAACCACCATACCACAACGGCTGGCGGAAAGCTACCGCACAAAAGAAAACAAACGGAAAACTCTCGGCGGTACGCTTTCTCATCGTTCAGGCTCTTTCTCCGCCTTGGCTTTGGCAGCCTTGGCGGGCTTGGGCGCTGCGACGGAGAACTCATCCGGCTGGATGGTCTGCTCCAAATCCCGGAAGCTCCTTTGGACGTCCCGGTTGATGGAATAGGCGGCCCGTTTGACGTCGCCCAAAAAACCGCGCTTATCGTCCGCGCTCCTTTCCGCATAGCTTTGGCACACCTTGTCGAAATGGAAGGCGGAGGTGTCAAGGCCGAATTTCTGCGCCGCCACATAGGCCGTGCAGTAGGCTTGGGCCGCATACGCCTGCCGGTAGTAACCGCTGCCCACCATATCGAAGCTGGCGTGGGCCTGCTCACGGGCAATGGCGCAGATGGTTGCGGTTTCATCCATCCCGTTTCGGACAAAAATGGTGCGCTGTTTCGGCACATACTGCGCCTGCACCCCTTGGGGAAGCTGGTCGGAAATGGCAAGCGGAACAGGGCTGTTTTCTACCATGGCGGCGATGATTTCCTCCGGCAGATGCTTCTGCGGCGGCAGGGGCTGGGGGCCTCTGGTCTGAGAAATGTCGTAGGCTTTTGTGATGGTATAACCATTCGCTATGGTACCGTCCTCTTTGGTGTATTCCTGATCGGCAAAGAAGGTGTATCCTTTCTCGCCGGAACGGATGGAGCGACCAGCTTCCTTCCATTTATCGAAGGTGCGGGGGTGGGTGATTTCAGCGTTCTGCTCATACAGAATGAGCAGATTCCGGGTGCTCTGGGGCGTGCAGTTCGCCATGAAATTGAGAAAGCCTTTCATGGAGGCGTCATCCTTGAACACCGATTCGGCCTGTGCGTTGACTCTTGCCCAGGTATCCTCCCGTTCGGCCTGCTTCATGGCAGCGTATTCTTCCTTGGTGTACTGCTGTTCCGGCTGAGGCTGGGCTTCCTGCTTTTTGCCGATTAAACTGGATAAATCGATAGGGCATTACCTTCCTTTCTGTTTTTTCTTTTTCTTCTGTTTGGAATGGCTGGGGGTGGGATGCTGGCGCTCCTGCTGTTTGGCCTTTTCCTCTTTTTTCTTCGCTTGCCCCTGCTTAATCTCCTGTAGTTCCTTTTTTACCGAGGGCTTATGTTCCGGCTCTTTAGGGTTTATTGAGTTGGGCGAAGAGCTTTTGCTGGACGAGGAAGGCGCGGACGGACTCTTTTCCACTGCCGGGGGATTTGATTCCTTCTCCCGGCCAGAAGTAAAATTTTCGGCGGTATCCTGCTGGGTTGGGCCGATATTGAAATCGTCCTCAAAACCGCCCACCTCGAATTCCACTTCGCCCTGCTCGGTTTTGACGGTTTCCGTTTTGCCGGGTGCCGGGGCTGCGGGAGCCTGTTTTTCCTGCTCCTGTACGCTGGCAATGGTGGCTTCGCCAGCCTGCGCTTTGACCGCGTCAAGGCCGAGGTTGTCAAAAATGCGCTGTACCTTGGAGGCGTCGTCCGCGAACACCACCACTTCGATGCGGTCCGCCTTTTGCTTGTTCCGAATGGGAACATACAAAAGGCCGTGGGTTTTGGCTTCCGTGGCGAATTCCTTCATGTTTTCCGTGGGGACGTTAAAGAATTTGAACGGGCGCTGTTCCCTGAGCATCCGCACAAGCCTTGTTTTGCCGTGGGTTTTCTTCTGGTCCTTCAGTACGGCATAGACAAACAGCGCAAAGTTTTTTGCCGCCATGCCCGACAGCTTGAGGGCCATTTCCGTGCCCTCAAGGGTAAATCGGACGATCTGGTCGGCTGGATCGCTTCCGTAGTTCAGTCAATTCACCTCCATGCTGAGCATGGACGCACTTCGCGCCCTGAGCTCAACTTTAATTTATATTTTGCGCCCGCGAGGGCAAAGTGCTGCGATCAGCGGGCTTCGTGAGAATTTCTGCTTTTCTTTTTTTCCGGCGAGGCTTCTTTAGAAAAGGAATCCTCGCCGGGAATGAGAGAAAGGGTGGAACCGCTATCCCATTTCACACAAATCTGCCCCATACCGTCCACATGGAAAACCGTGCCCTTGGTGCCTGGCGGCGGGGCCTGCGGATCATCCATGGAATGCAGGGTGATGCGGGTTCCGGCAGGGTACTGCCGCCGGAGACGTTCCACCTGTTCTCTTGTAGGTCGTTTGTCCAGACAATCATCTCCTTTGTTTTTCTTGATTTCGAGCTTCCTTTTGCTGTTCTTCTTTTTCCCGTTGTTCCCGCCGCCGTTGTTCTTCCATCTGTGCCGCCTGCAGCCGCTTCTCCATCTCTATCGAATGGATTTCGATGTTCCGGCACAGCTTGGCGGTATGGCGAAGATGCTGGAGTTTTTCCGTGAGTACAGCAATCTGCGGAGAGCCCGGTTCATAGCGATAGAGCTTCTGGCGCTGCTTTATGAGCACAGCGATTTCATCCTCCGCTTTCTGACGAATAGCGGCAAGCTGGCCCCGGTCCTCTATGTGGTTTTTGAAGATGAATTCCGCCTGCTCGATCCGTTTGTCCAGCTTGCGGATGTCCTCCCGCACAGCATAGCTTGGATACCGTGGCTTTTTCGGCAGCGCCCCCATCTTGTACAGGTAGGAAAAGTAGAGAGCCCGCAGGCCGGAAAGCCTGCGGGGCTGCGTTTCCCCAAGAAGGAGCAGGAAGCGGTTGGCTGGCGGCTGTTCTTTCCCAGCCCGGCGGGGTGGTTTGGGGTAAAGGATGCGGCGCTGGAGGGCCTCCGGGGTGTACTGCTTGCCCAAGGTCTTAAAACGCACGGTGCGCCCATTGCCCGGCAGGATCAGCGTGGGGTATTTGCGGTCAAACCGGAAGGCATAGCCCTGCTGCTCCAGCATCCGCAGGAACTGCTTCCATGTGAGGGAAGCTGCAACCGCCGCATTGAGGTCCTGCTGGATGGGCGTTTTCCATGTGGGCGCTCCGTTCTGCTCGGCCAGCCACTGGGCATAGGGGCGGGCAACCTGTTCCGATTTCTCCGTATGGATAACGGAGAGGCCATGCTTTCTGCACAGTTCGTCGGAAATCTGCCGTACCTGTGTGACATAGGTTCTTTCATTGCTGCGGTATTTCCTGCCGTTTTTCATGGACACGGAATTCCAGACAATGTGGTTGTGAATGCATTTGGTGTTGAGATGGGTGCTGACCACCGCCTGAAAGTTCCCGCCGAGCAGCCGGTCCGCAAATTCCAGCCCGATCTGATGGGCCAGTTCCGGGGGAACCTCCCCGGCGGCGA
>CAJLWS010000167.1 GCA_905210385.1 uncultured Eubacteriales bacterium
GCAACGCCCGCCACGGCCACCTGAACACCTGGGGCGGCATCATCAACATCAAGAATGCCAAGTACGAGCGCGATGAGCGCCCCATCGACCCCACCTGCGGCTGCCCGGCCTGCCGGAACTACTCCCGCGCCTATATCCGCCATCTGTTCAAGGCGGAAGAGCTGCTGGGGATGCGTCTGGCCGTCATGCACAACCTGTGGTTCTACAACCATCTGATGGAGCGCATCCGCGACGAACTGGACGCAGGCACCTTCACGGCCTTCCACGACAGGTACGTTAAGCTGCTGGACACCAGAATTTGAGAATAAGCCTTGCAACCAGTCGAACAAGAAGGTATAATAAACTTATCTGAATTTTGAGAGGAGATTTTGCCAAATGCAATTTCTGACTACCACGTCCGAGGGCTACATCAGCCTGTTCTTCACGCTGGCACTGATGCTGGTCCTGCTGTACTTCATGATCTACCGTCCGCAGAAGAAGCAGGAGAAGAAGGACGCCGCCATGCGCAACAGCCTGGAGATCGGCGATCAGGTCACCACCATCGGCGGTGTGATCGGCCGCGTTGTTGCCATCAAGGATGACACCTTCGTGCTGGAAACCGGCGCAGACCGTGTGAAGATCCGCTTTACCAAGACTGCCATCGGCTCTGTCGAGAAGCTGAACATGGACAAGGCTGAAAGCAAGACGGACAAGAAGTAATTTCTTCAATCACCGCATATCCGACGCGTCTCTCTGCATAGTGTATGGCAGGGAGGCGCGTTTTTATGTTGGAAAAAACTCATACCCCGGCGGCTCTGCTGCTGGGAGCGCTGGCCGGAGTGTTGGCTGCGACGCTCTGCATCTTGGGGTCTGCGGCCTGGATGGCAAAGCAGGGCTGCTCGGCGTCCATGGCGTGGCCGCTGGCCACGGTGTCGGTTTGCGTCGGGGGCTTCTGCGGCAGCGCATTGGCGGCGTTCTGGAAAAAAGAACAGGGTCTTTTGACGGGCTTGCTATTGGGCGGACTGTTTGCGGCAGCGCTGAGCGGTCTGCTGCTGATGTCCGGCGGCCTGTTTGACACCCCGGCTTTGCTCCGGATGGCAGCGGTGCTTCTCTGCAGCTGTGCCGGGGGTGTTCTGGGCCGGACTCTCGGAGAGAAAAAACGTCGGATCTGAAGGAGGATGCAGGATGTGGGTCTATCCGTCTGATGAAGTCCGGACATCGCCTGAGCCTACGGCGCTTTTGCCGCAGCTCCCGGCAGCGGCCGGTGTTCTTCACGTGGACAGTCTCCTCCTGCCCGTCCAGCTCCACCTGGGCGATGAAGCGGTTGGGACGGGACAGGAAGCGGGCGGGGCGGACAGCGGTGTAGCGCATGGTGAAATAACCTCCTGGGCGTGGTTTGCGGGCTCCCTCTACTATACCGGACCGGCGGCCGTCCCGCAAGGGGAGAATTTCCTTCCCTTTCCCGCCCGGCTGTGGCATAATGGCATTACAGACCGGGGACGACCCGGAAGCGCGAGGAGGAATTGCCATGCACATCCCCGAGGGGCCCACCAGCCTGGCGGAGCTGGTTCCGTTTGAAACCGCTCTGGCCCAGTCCCAGCGACCCAGCCCGGACTATGACATTACAAAATGGATTTACATACCAAATTTCTACACTCAGTATCGGTACATCCTGGGCACCCGGGGGGACAAGCCCCTGATCTGTGTGGGCATCAACCCGTCCACCGCCGCCCCGGACGATCTGGACAACACCCTGAAGTCGGTAGAGCGGGTGGCTCTCCACAACGGGTATGACAGCTTCCTCATGTTTAACGTCTATGCCCAGCGGGCCACCGACCCGGACGACATGGAGCGATCCTGCAATTCCCGACTCCATGAGGAGAACATGCGGGCCTTCGACTATGCCCTGAGCCTGGATAAGGGGGGGAGTCCCGCCGTCTGGGCGGCCTGGGGGACGATTATCGAGAAGCGGGACTACCTGCCCGCCTGTCTCCGGGACATGATCGCCCTGGGAAACGCCCGGGGTGCCCGGTGGTACAGCGCCGGAAAGCGGTCCAAGAAGGGTCACCCCCATCATCCCCTATATCTGCGCAAGGACAGTATACTGGAGCCCTTCCCGGTGGAGGAATACCTGGATCGGTGTAAGTCGCATGATTTGTGCGGGTAGACAACCGATGGTTTCTAACAGCGATTGGCAACATATGGAATCCCGCGAGCCCCGGTGTATCAACGCCGGAGACTCGCGGGTTCTTACAGTTTATGCCTTTGAGGCCGGTAAAGTCGGGGGTCAATTGGCCAGACTGGCACCCAGATCCCGACACTTGGCCAGGCCGTCCTCGTCGGGGGCCTCTTGGACGATCAGCCCTTCGCTGCCCACCAGCAGGGCGCCGTCCGCCTCGGTGCGCTCCCACCAGTCCCGCATCCACTGGCCGTCTCCCCAGCCGTAGGAGCCGAACAGGGCTACCTGGCGGCCGCCCAGGCTGCCCTCCAGCTGGGCGAAGAAGGGCTCAAACTCGGACTCCTCCAGCACCTCAGCTCCCATGGCCGGGCAGCCCAGGGCGATGGCATCGCAGGAGAGCGCCTCCTCCGGGGTGGTTTCACTCACCTGGCGGAGCAGCACCTCCGCCCCGGCCTGTCGGGCTCCATCGGCCACCGCTTCCGCCATGGCGGCGGTGTTGCCCCCCATGGACCAATATACGACTGCTACTTTCCTCATAGTTTTCCCTCCAAAATTCGTTTGATTCCTATCCCCGTCTTTCCATCTCCGCGGCTCAGACGGCGGGCAGGAGCTGGAGCAGACTGCTTCCCGCTTCCATCCCGCGGCACATCCGTTCCCGGCATCGGTGAAACATCTGAAAGCGCCGGACCGCCTCTTCCACCGGGCCGTAGACCTTCCACAGGCCGGTGAGCTTGCTGTTTTGGCCGCCATTTTGCCGGAATCCCTCCACGTCCTCCGGGGGATACCCTAAGAACAGGCCGATTTCATGGGGGAACTCCGGAGCGGCAAGCCTCTGCCCCAACCGCCGTAGCTGAGCCTCCATTCCCTTGGGATATCCGTCCCGTCCCAACAGGGCCGCCACCTCCGGCTGTTCCAGCCAGTCCCGCAGCAGCTCGGGCCGGTAGATCAAAAGCAGGTAGCGGCCGCAGCTTCGGGTGAGCACCCTCAGCCGGACGCCCCGCTCGGCCAGCAGGCGAGCATACCGCCGCAGCAGCGGGCCGTCCCCGGCCTCGCTCTCCCGCCAGGAGATGAGGTCCGCCGGCTTCACCCCGGACAGGGCCGGGGCACAGTGGTAGGCCAGGGTGCGCTCCAGCCGCCGCATCTGCTGATCCATAGACGATTCCTCCTTCGACGGAATTAGCATATGCTAACTATATACCAAAAAGAGACGGACCACACGGCCCTGGAAGTTAGCCAAAGCTAACCATGTGAATAAATTACCATGTCCGGACCCCCTTGTCAAGGGGAAAATTCGCCCGAATTTTTCCCGCCTGCGCCGCCTCTTGCAAAATCCCAAAGAAATGGTATACTATCATGGAAACCCACGCTGGCCAGGCCGCCTGGCCGGGACATCATTCAGAATTGAGGGAACGACTATGGATCGCATCACCATCGCCTCCGTTTTTGCCGACGGGGAGCGCCTGGACGGCCAGACCGTCACGGTCATGGGCTGGGCCCGCACCATCCGGGATATGAAGACCTTCGGCTTCATTGAGCTCAACGACGGCTCCTGCTTCAAGAACCTTCAGGTGGTCATGGATGCCAACGCGCTGGACAACTACAAGGACATCGCCGGGCAGAACGTGGGCGCCGCCCTCATCGTCACCGGAACTGTGGTCCTGACCCCCCAGGCCAAGCAGCCCCTGGAGATCAAGGCCGCCTCCATCCAGGTGGAGGGTCCCTCCACCCCCGACTACCCCCTGCAGAAGAAGCGCCACACGGTGGAGTACCTGCGCACCATCCAGCACCTGCGCCCCCGCACCAACCTGTTTTCCGCCGCCTTTCGGGTGCGCAGCGTGGCCGCCCACGCCATCCACACCTTCTTCCAGGACCGGGGCTTCGTCTACGTCCACACCCCCATCATCACTGCCAGCGACTGTGAGGGCGCCGGCGAGATGTTCCAGGTGACCACCCTGGACCTGGAGAACGTGCCCAAGAATGAGGACGGCAGCGTGGACTATACCAAGGATTTCTTCGGCAAGCGGGCCAACCTCACCGTATCCGGCCAGCTCAACGCGGAGAACTTCGCCATGGCCTTCGGCAACGTGTACACCTTCGGCCCCACCTTCCGGGCGGAGAACTCCAACACC
>CAJLWS010000168.1 GCA_905210385.1 uncultured Eubacteriales bacterium
GTCAAGAGAGGATTTCCCCTTGACAGGGATAGAAAGGGATGCTATATTGATAATCGGATTATCGGTAATCAAATTATCATTCGTTGGGAGGGATGTTATGGCAAAACCGGATACTTCCATTGACCCTCGGATCATGGACAGCGCCAAAGAGGAGTTCCGGACGCTGGGCTTTGAGAAGGCTTCCCTGAAATCCATCTGCCAGCGGGCTGGGGTGACAACCGGCGCCCTTTATAAGCGTTACGCCGGAAAAGAGGAGCTGTTTCGCGCTGTGGTGGCGGATACGGTGGCGGATTTGGATGCTGTTTATGAGGAGCGGACAGCGGTACCGGCATCTGCTCTCTCCGATGAAGACCTGATCCGGGCGTGGTATATGGATGAGGAATATATGCTGTGGTGGTTCCGCTTTCTCAATGAGCAGCGGGATGGCTTTGTGCTGCTGCTTACCGGAGCGGAGGGTACTGCCTACGCCAACTTTCAGCACGACTGGGTGGAGAAAATGACGGAAGGCACCTGGACCTACTATGCTGAGGCCAGACACCGAGGGTTATGTACGGTGGATATGACGCAAGAGGAACTTCATGTAGTTCTGTCCGCTTTCTGGACCACCATTTACGAGCCCTTTATCCACGACTTCACCTGGCCGGAGATCCAGCGCCACTGTACTCTGGTCTGCCGTCTCTTTGACTGGTACGCCGCCCTGGGATTCCCCAAGGGGTGAAAAACGCCTCTCCGGAGGCTTTTTTCTCGCTAATAAGTTAGCAATAACTAACCAAAAGGAGTGATACTGTGTTTCAAAAAGTCCTGCGCTACACTGGACGCCACCGGAAGACCACCTACGCCTCCATTCTGGTGCTGGTGGCCGGCGTGGCCATGAGCGTGCTGCCCTATTTCTTCCTCTACCGCCTGCTGCGGCCCCTGCTGACTGGGGGCAGTCTCACATTGGAGGAAACCCTGTTCAACGCCGGGGCCATGGCTCTGTGCATGGTCCTCTACGGCCTTCTCTATGTGGAGGGGCTGGCACTGTCCCACCGTTCTGCCTATCATACTTTGGAAAACCTCCGGCTCCATCTTCAGAGCAAGCTGGAAAAGCAGCCCCTGGGCGCGATCCAGGAGAAGGGCGTTGGCGTCTGGAAGAAGATGTTCATTGACGACATCGAGAGCATGGAACTTCTGCTGGCCCACGCCCTGCCGGAAGGGCTGTCCAATCTGGCGGTGCCGGTGGTGGTATTTGCGGCCATGTTCCTCACGGACTGGAAGCTCGGTCTGCTTTCCCTCTGCTCCCTCCCGCTGGGCGTGCTGGCTATGGGCATGATGTACCGCTCCGGCATGAGCAAGATGGGGGACTACTACGCCGCCGGGCAGAAAATGAACAACACCATCGTGGAGTACATCAACGGCATGGAAGTCGTGAAAGTCTTCAACCGGGACGGAGAGTCATATCACCGCTTTGAGACCGATGTGAAAAACTACCGGGATTTTACGCTGGATTGGTTCCGGGCCTGCTGGCTGTGGATGGCCCTCTACACCAGCATTTTGCCTTGCGTGGCGCTGGTTCTGCTGCCGGTCGGCGGATATCTGGTACTCACCGGCGCCTCAACCCTGCCGGATTACGCGCTGGTATTGTGCATGTCCTTTTCTGTGGGACCGCCTCTGATTCGAGCTATGAACTTTATGTCGGTGCTGCCCCAGCTGAGCTACAAGATCGATCAGATGGAAGCGCTGTTCAACATTCCGCCCCTGAAAGAAGGAAAAACGGAGTTCAACGGAAATGATTTGCAGATCCGCTTTGAGAATGTGCGGTTTTCCTACGAAAAGGACGAAGTCCTCCACGGTATCTCTTTCTCTGTCCCACAGGGCAGCCTTACCGCTTTGGTGGGAGAATCCGGCAGCGGGAAATCGACCCTTGCCAAGCTGCTGGTTCACTTTTATGACGTGACGGACGGACACATCACGCTGGGAGGGCAAGACCTGCGAGAGATGTCCCTCGCCTCTTTGAACGAGCAGATCTCCTTCGTCGCTCAGGAGCAGTTCCTGTTCAACACCAGCCTGTTGGAGAACATCCGGCTGGGAAGGCCCGGCGCCACCGACGAGGAGGTGCTGGCGGCTGCGGAACGTGCCCAGTGCGGAGAGTTTCTGGAGCGGCTGGAAAAAGGAATCTATACCATGGCCGGCGACGGAGGCAAGGGGCTTTCCGGCGGCGAGCGGCAGCGGATCGCACTGGCCCGGGCGATTTTGAAGGACGCTCCCATCGTGGTGCTGGATGAGGCCACCGCTTTTTTGGACCCGGAGAATGAGGAGAAAATGAACGCCGCCATTGCCGAGGTGATCCGGGGCAAGACGGTCATCGTCATCGCCCACCGACTTCAGTCCATTGCAGGTGCCGATCAGATCGTGGTGCTGGATCAGGGCAATGTGGCAGGGATTGGCCGCCACGATACATTGCGAAAGACTTGCCCCGCCTATGAAAAACTGTGGCGGGCTGCCGAGGGAGCCGCTGCCTGGCGTGTCTCCGCGAAGAAAGGAGGCGACGAAGCATGATCGCACTGATGAAACGAATCCTGTCCGTATCCGGCCCCTATCAGGGGCGGATCAAGCTGGCCTTTGTCTTTGCGTTCCTGAAGGCCATGCTGTCCAAGGCCCCCATCGGTCTGTCCTTCCTGGCCCTGAGCGCTTTTCTCCAGGGAACCATGACGGCACGGCTGTGCCTGTGGCTGGCGGTGGGCACGGTGGGCTGCGTGCTGCTGGAGTGCCTGTGCCAGAATATCGCCGACCGGCTCCAGGCCGCGGCGGGCTATATGGTATTCGCCGATCTGCGCATGGAGCTGGGACGGCATCTGCGCCGCCTGCCCATGGGCTATTTCACAGAGGGCAACATCGGCAAAATCAGTTCCGTTCTGTCCACCGACATGGTGTTTATTGAGGAGAACTGTATGCACGACATTGCCAACATGATGAGCTATACCTTTGCCCAAGCCATTCTTGTGCTGTGGCTGGCCTTCCTGAATCCCTGGCTGGGACTGGCCGCCTTGGTGGTGGTAGGGATCATTTGGCAGTTGGGCCGCGCTTCCCTGGGGAGCACCCTGGCTCACTCTGATGTCCGACAGGAGCAGAGCGAGGCTCTCACACGGGCGGTACTGGACTATGTGGAGGGCATCGGCATCGCCAAGACCTTCAACCTGCTGGGAGAGCGTTCCGCGCAGCTCACCGAGAATTTCGCCCGGAGCCGCAAGGTCAGCATCGCGTTCGAGGAGAGCCAAGCTCCCTGGATGCGGGCCCTCTATCTGGTGTGCGGTCTGGGCTCGGTGCTGATAATCCCCCTGTCACTCTGGCTCTATGGCCGTGGGCAGCTCTCCATCACCTTCCTGCTGGGTGTCTTGCTCTTCGTCTTTGACCTCTTCGGCCCCATTAAGGCACTCTACAGCCAAGCCACCCGCCTGACGGTGATGAACGCCTGCATGGACCGGATCGAGGCGGTACTGGCCCAGCCGGAGCTGCCCGATCGGGGCCGGGAGACCTTACCCAAAGCCGGCGGTGCCCCGGAGGTGGAGTTCCGAAATGTCACCTTCGCCTACGGGGAGAAAGAGGTACTGCATGATGTCTCTTTCACACTGGAGAAAAACCGGATGCTGGCCCTGGTGGGGCCCTCTGGCGGCGGTAAAAGTACTGTAGCCAACCTGCTCTCCCGGTTTTGGGATGTCAAACAGGGCCAAATCTTAGTGCGGGGCAGGGACATCCGCGATATTCCTCTTTCTGATCTGATGGATCAGATCTCTATGGTGTTCCAGCGGGTCTACTTATTCCAGGATACCGTGTATAACAACATCGCCATGGGGCGGACAGACGCCACACGGGAGGAGGTCTATGAGGCGGCCAGAAAAGCCCGATGCTATGACTTCATCATGGAGCTGCCCGACGGCTTTGACACTGTCATCGGCGAAGGTGGAGCCAGCCTCTCCGGTGGAGAGCGGCAGAGAATCTCCATTGCCCGCTGCATTCTGAAGGATGCCCCCATCGTCATTCTGGATGAGGCCACTGCCAGCGTGGACGCCGACAATGAGAGCTACATCCAGGAGGCCATCACCCAACTGTGCCGGGGCAAGACCCTGCTGGTCATTGCCCACCGGCTCAATACCATTCGCCACGCCGATGAGATCCTGGTTATTGACCAGGGGCGCATCGTTCAGGCCGGCGACCACGACAAACTTATGGCGGAGGAGGGCATTTACCGCCGCTTCATCACCGCC
>CAJLWS010000169.1 GCA_905210385.1 uncultured Eubacteriales bacterium
CAGCCTCCGGCGGACTTTCCCCGGGAGACGGCCATTGGGGCGCTGGCCTGCTATGTCAGCAATGAGAGCGTCGTGGACTTCCAGCCCATGAATATCAATTTCGGCATCATGCCCGGGCTTGACCGCAAGGTGAGAGGAAAGAGAAATAAAAACGCGCTTTTGTCCCAACGCTCCCTGGAGCTGGTGGAGGCGCTGAGAGAAACGCTTTGAGGGAGGCTGGTTTTTTGTGAGGATCATTGTAGACGCCATGGGCGGCGACAACGCGCCCCAGGCAACCGTACGGGGAGCCCTTCAAGCCATAAAGGAGCTGGGCGCGGAGGTTATCCTGGTGGGCCGGGGGGAGGAGATCCTGGAGACCCTTCACGCAGACGGCATCGCTGAGCTGCCTGCTGGACTGGAAATCACCCATGCCGACCAAGTGGTGGAGATGTGCGACAACCCCGCCACTGCCTTTAAGGAGAAGAAGGACTCCTCCCTGACGGTTGGACTGAACCTGCTGAAGGAAGGGGTGGGGGATGCCTTTGTGTCCGCCGGCTCCACCGGCGCGCTGCTCTCAGCCGCCACTCTGCTGGTCAAGCGGGTCAAGGGCATCCGCCGGGCGGCCCTGGCTCCGGTAGTGCCTACGGGCAAAGGGGGAGCTGTTCTCATCGACTGTGGAGCCACGGCGGAATGTACACCTGAGTTTCTCCTCCAGTTTGCCTTCATGGGCAGCTATTACGCCGAGCGTGTGCTGGGCCGGCCGGAGCCCAAGGTGGGCCTGCTGAACATCGGAGCCGAGCCTTCCAAGGGCACCGAGCTGCAGCAGGAGGCCTATCAGCTGCTGAAAAAAGCTGGGGAGGAAGGCCGGATCAACTTCACGGGCAATGTGGAAGCCCGGGAGGCGGTGGAGGGCGCGGTAGACGTCATCGTGTCCGACGGCTACTCCGGCAACATCTTTCTGAAAACCATGGAGGGCGCGGGACTGTTCCTGGGCCGGGAGATCAAGAAGATGTTTCTGAAAAGCCTAAAGACCAAAATCGCAGCGGTTCTGGTAAAGGATGAGCTGAAGGAGTTCAAGAAGCTGATGAGTGCCGACGAGGTAGGCGGTACTGCCCTGATTGGCATCTCAAAGCCGGTGGTCAAGGCCCATGGCTCCTCCGACGCTTATGCCATCCGAAATGCCATTCGCCAGGCTATGGATTTCAGTAAGTCTGGTATCATTGAGGATATCGTGGAAAATGTGGCTCATATGCGCCTTCCGGTGCGCTCTGCCAGAAGCAACGAGAGCGAGGCAGAAAAGGAAATGTAAATACTGTCAAAAAGACTATTGACAGCCGGGAAGATTCTCCCTATTATGTTCTCAAAGCTAAGCTAAAGGAGCTGCGTAAAACATGTTTGAAAAATTGTGTGCGCTGATCGCCGAGCAGTTCGGCGTTGAGGCGGATACCGTAACTGCTGAGACTTCCTTTGTGGATGATTTGGGCGCGGATTCTGTGGATCTGGTGGATCTCTCCATGGCCCTGGAGGAGGAGTTCGGCATGGAGGAGATGGAGGAAGAAGACATCAGCTCCATCACCACGGTGGGTGATCTCTACAAGTACATGCAGGATCATCTGGATATCTGAAGGTAAACAGGCCAGAAGCCCCGCAAGCCGCGGGGCTTCCGCATTTCAAAGGGGAGTCATCGCGATGAAAAAACTGGAAGCAAGGCTGGGATACCGTTTTCGCAATACCGGGCTGCTGGAGCATGCGCTGACCCACAGTTCCTACGCCAATGAGCACCGCGCCTCCGGTGCCACCAGCAACGAGCGGCTGGAATTCCTGGGGGACTCCATTCTGGGGCTGATTGTGGCGGAGTACCTGTTCCGGACTCACCCCGATATGCCGGAGGGGGAGCTGACCCGCACCCGGGCCGCCCTGGTGTGTGAGGACAGCCTGTATGAGGTGGCCCGCACCCTGGAACTGGGCGGCTATTTGCGTCTGGGGAAAGGTGAGGCGGCGGGGGGCGGCCGTACCCGGCCCTCCATCCTGGCCGACGCCACCGAGGCCATGCTGGCCGCCGTCTATCTGGACGGCGGGTTCGACGCCGCCCGAGGTGTGGTGCAGAACTTCATCCTGAACAAGGAGAGGGAGAAGGCGGTGGACCGGGACTACAAGACCAGCCTGCAGGAGCACGTGCAGCGAACCCCGGGCAGAAATGTCACCTACCGACTGGTAGAGGAGATTGGCCCGGACCATGACCGTGTATTTGTCATGGAGGCGGCTGTGGATGGGAAGGTGGTAGGCCAGGGCAGGGGCCGGACGAAGAAGGAGGCCGAGCAGCTGGCGGCCAAGGCCGCCCTGGAGTGCCTGGAGTTTTGAGGGGGACGGACGAGAAGCTGGGTCTGCCGAAAAAATGCAGATTTCCGGGCTAAATCAGAGAATTGAACCATAGAAAAGTTGCCAAGAACCCCTAAAGCGGTGGATCTTGGCAACTTTCCTTTGGCCTGCTGTTGCAGTTTCTTTTGCGACATGCCATTTCCGGTAAAAACTCTGATTACCGCTGGCGCACCGCGCGGCGATAGACGGCCAGGGCGACGGCAGCGGTGACCGCTTCCGTGACCCAAAAGGCGTGCCACACGCCCACCGGCCCCAGCAGCCGGCTGAGGAGGAAGGCCGCAGGGATCATGAGGATGATGTAGCGGAAGAGGGAGATCACCAGAGAAGGAGTACCCTTTCCCAGACCCTCTAGAGCGCCGGAGGAGGTGACGGACACGGCGGATACTACGAACCCAGCGCTGATAATTCGCAGGGCGGTTTCACCCGCCCGGATGGCCTGGGCGCTCTCAGAGAACAGCCCGGTGAGCCAGCCGGGGAAGACCAGAAACAGGACGGTGCCCAGGACCATGATGCCGCAGGTCATAGCCAGAACAAGACGGTAGATCTGCCGCACCCGGCTGTGCTCCCCGGCTCCAAAATTATAGCCGATGAGGGGGCGCATGCCCTGGATGATGCCATTGGCAGGCAGATAGAGAAAGGTCTGGAGCTTGTAGTAAATACCCAGGACCAGGATATACACCTGGGAGTAGGCAGAGAGAATGGCGTTGAGGGCGGAAATAAGTAAGGAGGGCAGGGCGAGGTTCAGAACCGCCGGGATGCCGATGGCGTAGAGGCGCAGGCTCATGTTCCCCTCCGGACGTAGGTACCGCCGGCGCAGGCGTACCGGTACGGGCAGCAGAGCGTAGAGTACCAGATAGATCAGCAGGGAGACCGTCTGACCGATGCCTGTGGCCAGTGCGGCACCTTCGATGCCCATTACAGGGAAGGGGCCGATCCCAAAGATCAGCAAGGGGTCCAGAACGATGTTGGTTACGCAGCCGCTCATCAAACTGAGCATGGTGATCTTCATACTGCCCACGGCCTGAAAGAGCTTTTCAAAGGACAGGCTGGCCATGATGATGACGGAGAAGGAGAAGGCCACGGTAGAGTAGCGTATCCCCAGGTCGATCACAGTCTGGGAGGCGGTGAAGGCGGGAAGGAAAACGGGCATGATGGCGATGCACACCACGGTCAGGATTACCCCATGGATCAGGGAGAGCACCAGGCCCTGGGTGGCAGCTCGATCCGCCCGGCCGCTGTCCTGGGCTCCCAGATGGTAGGCGATGACCGCGTTGATGCCGACGCCGAAGCCTATGGCCACGGCGTTGATGAAGTTCTGCACCGGGTATACTAAGGAAAGGGCGGTCATGGCATCCTCGCTGATCTGGGAGACGTAGTAGGTGTCCACAATGTTGTACAGGGAATTGACCAGCATGGAGACGACCATGGGCAGGGACATGGACAGGATCAACGGGAGGATAGGCCGTTGCTTCATAAAAGCTTCGTTCATGGGAAAACCTCCAGACTTGGATTTGAGGATGTCCAGGCATAGAAAAAGCCACGCAAACATCCCGCATGGGGATAATTGCGTGGCGAAAAGAATCTAAGCCAAGTTAGATTGGAAAAATCCACACCAGGTTTTAGCCTATCCAAAATAACATGAAACCAGACCGCTGTCAATAGGAGGGGACGGACGGAGTTTGCCGCCTCCATGCTGGCTGCCCGGGGCTGGACCAATCAGGAGATTGCCGACCATATGGGCATTTCTGTCAACACAGTGAAGCGGTATCTCTCTGTGGCCATAGAGAAGCTTCACATCTGCCGAAGACAGGACCTGAAACAGTACATGCTGCGATAGCGCCGGCGCTACCCATATGAGTCATGCCCGCGGG
>CAJLWS010000170.1 GCA_905210385.1 uncultured Eubacteriales bacterium
GCCTGGGGGCAGCTCCACCGCCAGAAAGGCGCCCAGGAAGGTGGTCAGCTCCGCCGGCTGTCCGTCCACATAGGCGGTCCAGCCGTCCTCCGCCGGAATGGTGGTGACCACGGCCTGGGCCTCCGTCACGGTGAGCTCCAGCCGCACCGTGGAGCCGTCCGCCTGGGGCTGGGAGTCTCCGCCCAGAGCGGCCAGTCCGGAGGATAGCAGGGCCTGGTCCAGGGTGTAGAACCGCCCGGACCAGTCCTGGAGGGAGGAACAGCGGATCACTGCGGTGAGGGTTTCGCCCACGGCAGGGGTGCCCAGGTAGTGGATGCACCGGGTCTCACTGGTGTTCAGCTCCGTCAGATACACCCCGTTCACCCGCAGGTCGATGAGCCCGGAAGCGGACAGGTTGGCATAAATGGGCAGGCCATTGCCTTGAAAGGTGAGTGTTACGGTACCGTCCGCCTCCTCCACGGTGGTAGCGGGGGCAATCGGGAAAAACAGCTGGGAGTCCTGGCCGGAAAGAGCGGAGAACAATAGATTTTGGTTTTGAAAGGGATCGCTGCCGGTCAGCTCCAAGGACAGGACGTCCGGATCCGCGGCAAAGGCCAGGGGCAGGACGGTGGGATTCTCATACAGGGTGAGCCCATCCTGGGAATCCACAGCGGCATAGCTGTCCGGCATGGGGGTTTCGCTGAGCACATAGCGAATGGACAGCAGCCCGTCAGTCAGGGGAGTGGAGCCGTAATAGGCGGTCCAGTACCAGGACTGGGCAAAGCCCAGGGATTTGAGCAGGCGGTTGACGTCGCTGTTGAAGAAGCTGCTGTAATGGGTGATGCCGTTGTAGCCGAAGGACAGGGGAGCGTTCAGCCCCCGGTCCCGGGTGGCCCCAATCCGGTAGAAGCCGTCCCCCTTCGCCAGGGAATCCGCCTCCTCCACCAGGGCGGCGTTGGCAGCGTAGTAGGACTGGTAGTCCGAATAGGATTCGTAACCCTGGGTCTCCGCCACCCGGGCGAAGGTGGCCGCCGCGTTGTAGGTCAGATCGGCGCATACCAGCAGGGCCAGCAGCAGGGCGGCGGGGCGCAAAAGCCGGGGCCGCCAGGCGTCCAGCGCCGCCAGCCCCCGGTCCAGGGCCTGCCCGGCCAGCAGGACCAGTACGAAGGACAGCAGGAAGGAGTAGCGATAGAAGAAAAAGTTGGGGTACTTGAACAGGTGCCACACCCGATCCAGGGGAGACAGCCACATGGACAGGACCAAGGTCAGCACCAAGGCGCCGTAAGCCAGCTTCTCCCGGACCGGGACACCCCGAAGGAAGAAGTAGGCAATAAAACCCGCGGCGGTCAGGGAGCCGCAGAAGAGGAAGGGCAGGTTCTCGCTGAAGGGCTGAAACCGGCCGGGCAGGAACTGGGCCAGCAGCTCCAGGGGGGAGAAGTTGACCAGGCCGGCATAGTCGGTCAGGGCGATGGAGAACTTGCCGCTGAACATGGTCAGCAGGGTGGGCAGCCACAGCCAGGCGGTGAGGCACAGGGCCCACAGGGCACATAGCAGGAAGCTGCCCAGCCGCTGCAGCGCTTCCCGCAGAGACAGGCGGCGGAGGACAGCCTGGACCAGGAACCACAGCAGGCAGAAGCCGCCGATCATATAGGAGATATACCAGGTGGACAGAAAGCACACTGCCAGGGCGCAGGCGAAGGGCCACCGGCGGGTGCCGTCCAGCAGTTGGTCCAGGCCCAGCAGGATGACCGGCAGCCAGATCACCCCGTCCAGCCACATGATGCAGGTGGAGTAGGCCACGCTGTAGGCGCACATGGCGTAGCAGGCGGAACACAGCAGGGCGGTGGCCCCCCGGCAAGGGAAGCGGCGGGAGAAGAAGAGGAAGGCGGTCAGCCCGGCCAGGCCGAACTTCAGAACCGTCAGCCACAGCAGGCCCACGGGCATGCATTCGTTGGGCACCAGCAGGGTGAGCAGGGACAGGGGGCTGGACAGGTAGTAGCTGAACACCCCGATGTAGGAGGTGCCCAGGGCCTTGGACCAGGAGAAGAAGACGTCCCCACTCTTCAGCCCGCAGAAGAACTCCACGTACTGGGAGGCCATGTCGGAGGTGAGGATGCTCCTGTCCCCAAAGGGGGCGAAGCCCTCCGCAGCGTAGGCGATGGTGAGCAGGAGGGCGGGCAGCAGAAAGGCCGGCAGATACCACAGCCGGCGGGTGTTATGCCGTTGGTTCATCGCGGCCTCCTCCCCCCGTCTCCCGGATGATGTAGATGGGACGGCGCTTGACCTCCAGGTAGGTCTTGGACAGGTACTGGCCCAGGATGCCGATACAGAACAGCTGGATGCCCGAGACGAAGAGGAGGATACACACCAGGGAGGGCCAGCCGAAGGCGCTGCCCCCCCAGATGAGCTGCCGGACGATGACGAATACGATGGCCAGGAAGGCGATGACGCACAGGAGCAGCCCAAGAACGGAGGCGATGGCCAGGGGGGCGGTGGAGAAGGCCATGATACCGTCCATGGCATACACCCACAGCTTGAGAAAGGACCACTTGCTCTGGCCCTGGGCCCGCTCGATGTTCTCCGTCTCCAGCCAGTGGGTGCGGAAGCCCACCCAGGAGAAGATGCCCTTGGAGAAGCGGTTGACCTCGGTGAGCTGGAGGATGGCATCCACCATTTGCCGGGTCATGAGCCGGTAGTCCCGGGCCCCGTCCACGATCTCCGTCTTGCTCAGTTTATTGATGACCCGGTAAAACGTCCGGGCGAAGAAGGAGCGGATGGGGGGCTCTCCTTTCCGGTCCCCCCGGCGCACCGCCACGCAGTCGTACTGCCCGGAGCGGATGAGGGGGAGCATCTCGGGCAGCAGGGCGGGCGGGTCCTGGAGATCGGCATCCATGATGGCCACCAGCTCCCCAGCGGCGGCCTGGAGCCCGGCGTACATGGCTGCCTCCTTGCCGAAGTTCCGGGAGAAGGACAGGTAGCGCACCCGGCCGTCCCGCCCGGCCAGCTCCCGAAGGATGGGCAGAGTGTTGTCCCGGGAGCCGTCGTCCACAAAGAGGTACTCCGGCTCCACCCCGGGCAGGCCGGAGACCACCCCGGTGATGGCCTCGTAAAAGGCGGGCAGGGCGGCCTGCTCATTGTAGCAGGGCACGATGATGGACAGCTTGGTCATGAAAGGAGCCTCCTTTATGGGCCTGGGGCTGGCTTAGAACTTGGCCCCACCGAACTCGGACAGGGTGAGCTGCTGGTTGCGCTCCGCCGTCCAGTTGATGGACCACAGGGAGGCGAAGAGCAGCAGCTGGTTGCCCTTGTAGTCCTCCACCAGCATGGCGTCGTTGGGTAGGATGAGGTCGTCCGCCCGGAGGGGCTCGTCCCCGTCATACTCCACCCAGCGCAGGTACTCATAGGGCAGGCCCTCCACATAGAGGTCCACCCCGTACTCGTTCTTCAGCCGGTAGTCCAGCACGTCAAACTGCAGGGTGCCCACCACACCCACGATGACCTCCTCCATGCCGGAATAGGGGGTCTTGAAGATCTGGATGGCGCCCTCCTGGGCGATCTGTTCCATCCCCTTGAGGAACTGCTTGCGCTTCATGGTGTCCAGGGGGCGCACCCGCTGGAAGTGCTCGGGGGCGAAGGTGGGGATGGGGTCGAACCGGAACTTTTTCCCCGGGACGCACAGGGTGTCCCCGATGGAGAAGATGCCCGGGTCGAACACGCCGATGATGTCCCCGGCGTAGGCCTCCTCGATGATCTCCCGCTCGGCGGCCATGAGCTGCTGGGGCCGGGACAGGCGCAGTTTCTTGCCCCCCTGGACGTGGTAGACCTCGCGGTCCGCCTCGAACTTGCCGGACACCACCCGCAGGAAGGCGATGCGGTCCCGGTGGGCCTTGTTCATGTTGGCCTGGATCTTGAAGACGAAGGCGGAGAAGTCATCGTCAAAGGAGTCGATGAGTTCCTCCCCCGCCCGCCGGGGCAGGGGGGGCGTGGTCATGCGCAGAAAGTCCTCCAGGAAGGGCTCCACGCCGAAGTTGGTCAGGGCGGAGCCGAAGAACACCGGGGAGAGCTTGCCGTGGCGCACCCGGTCCATGTCGAAGTCGCAGGAGGCACCGTCCAGCAGCTCAATCTCATCGGCCAGCTGGTCCCGCTTGGCCTGGCCGATGAGGTTGGCCAGCTCCGGGTCGTTGATCTCGATTTCAGTGGCGATGGCGGCCTTGGCGTTGGTGTTGG
>CAJLWS010000171.1 GCA_905210385.1 uncultured Eubacteriales bacterium
CCTCCTTGTTGTTTTTCCCCCTCTCCCGACCACAAGAGGATGAGCCATTCTCTTGGCTTTAGCATTGCCTGAGTGTGAGAAATATGCAGGGAACATCATGCCTGGTATTTCCTTTTTTGAAAAACCTGCTATAATTGCATAGGAAATCGTTGATCCGCCAGCACAATCGCAGGGCGTGACGGTATGCCGAAGGGGAGAACTGATATGACCATAATCTTCGGAAGCGAGGGCACGGATGGACGCCTTTTATCCCATCCATTGTTGGCCAAAACGTTGGAGTCAGTCTGGGGTTGTGACGCAGAGTGCCGATTGGAGCGCAGTCCGAGGGGAAAACCTTATTTCGCAGACATGCCAAATCGTTGGCTCTCCCTATCGCATAGCGGAAGGTATGCACTGTGCGCTTTGTCGGACGAGGGCGAAGTAGGCGTGGATGTTGAAGTAATCCGCACACATCGTCCTGGATTGCCAGAGTACGCGCTGACTCCAGAGGAAAAGGCGCAGTTCGATGGCAGCTGGGAAGATTTTACCCGGTTGTGGACCCTGAAGGAGAGTTGGTGTAAGATGAAGGACATCCCGCTCTACCCGCCTAGTCAAGTTTCAATGCCGAAAGGTTGTTCCTATCGCAGCTATACAGGGCCAGATTGGTGGGCGGCAATCTGCTGCGAAGGGGTCCCGCCGGAGGAAATTCTATGGATCAATCTTTAAGTCCTAATGTGGACGAAAGCTGCCCAAAGGAGCTGCCATAAAGGATTCTTGGCTGAACCTTAAGCAAAACTTAAAGGAAACCCCCGGAAAAATCTAAGATTCACATTCTATAATCAAACCTGAAACTAGACAGGATGCAGATCCTGTCACGGGGAGGTTATACCGTGGATATCTTGATACTGACCGGGAAATTTGGGATGGGCCACTGGTCTGCCTCCCTGTCCCTGCAGGGGCAGCTGGAAGCGGACGGCCACAGCGTCATCCTCAAGGACTTTTTCGACTATGCCCTGCCAGAGCTGGCCCCCTCCATGTATCGGGGGTTCCGCTTCCTGGTAACCCGCATGGGCGGGGTTTACAACCTATACCACCGCATGACCCGCAACGCCTCGGGGGAGATCCTCCTGGCCGGTCTGCTGGAACGCAGGCTAGGCGAACTGCTTGACGCGGTTCGCCCGGAGCTCATCCTGTCCACCCATCCAGTGTGTTCTGGGGTGGTCTCCGGTTACAAGGGGCATACCGGCAACGCCATCCCCCTGATCACCTGCCTGACCGATGTGACCAGCCACAGCGAGTGGATCCATCCGGGAACAGATTTCTACCTGGCCCCCTCCCCTGAGGTCCGGCAGGCCCTGGCGGACAAGGGAGTGGATCCGGATCGGATCCTGGCCGGCGGCATCCCCGTGCGGGACCGCTTTGACAGCGCGGGGCGGCGGCAGGACGGCCCCAGGCAGCTGCTGATCATGGGCGGTGGGCTGGGGCTCATGCCTCGGAAGGATTCCTTCTATGGGGCTCTCAATGCCCTGGAGGGAGTGCACACCACCATCCTCACCGGAAAAAACCAGCGGTTGTACCGCCGGCTGGCCGGAAAGTATGAGAACCTGGAGGTGGTCCCTTTCACAGACCGGGTGCCGGAGTACATGGCCCGGGCCCACCTGATGCTCTCCAAGCCCGGCGGTATCACTGTCTTTGAGGCTATTGCCGCCCGGCTGCCTATGCTGGCCTGGGAACCTTTCCTGGAGCAAGAGCGGGAGAATGCGGACTTTCTGGTGCGCAACGGCATGGCCCGCGTGGCCGCCAAGGAGGAGGAAGCCTGCCTGGCGGCCATCCGGGAAACCATTTATGATGAGAGACAGCTGCGTAGCATGGAGCGGGCCATGGAGCGCCTGACGGCGGTCCTGTGCCAAAACGCAGCGTGCGCCGCGGTGGATGCGGTGGCAAGGGAGGCGGTTTGCGCGTGAAGAAACGGAATCTGATCTGGCTGGCGGTGATGGCCGGTTTGTTGGGATGGACAGCCTATACCATCCTGAAGGGCCAAACCCCGGCGGAGCTAGCCGATGCCATTCTATCCGCTGACTGGCGGATCCTCATCCTTGGCATTCCGGTGATGGCGCTGTATATCGCCTGCGAGGCCAAGTCCACCCACAGCATCCTGCGGGCCCTGGGCAGCCCCCAGCCCTTCCGGAAGTGCTACTTCTACTCCTGCACGGGCTTTTTTTTCAGCAACATCACCCCCTCCGCCACTGGCGGACAGCCCGCCCAGGTCTACTATATGAACCGGGACGGGGTGAGCGTGGCCAACGGTACCATCGACATGCTGCTGGTCACCATTGGCTACCACACCGCCATCGTTCTGTATGGTATTCTGGCGCTGTTTCTCAGCGGGAGCCTCACGGAGCAGCTGGGTGGCCAAGTGGGCTTTCTGCTGGGCGTGGGCTTTACAGTATTTATTGTGCTGAACATCGCTATGATTCTTTTCCTGTTCTTGCCCAACCCCGCCCGGCGGCTGTGCATGTTTGGCATCGGCGTGGCGGTCCGGGTACGCCCTTCCCTGGACCGAGCGAAGCTGGAAGAGAAGCTAGACGGCTATATCAGCGGCTACCGCCAAGGTGCAGTGGTCATCCGAAAAACACCTCGTCTGTTGCCCAAGGTGCTGGCCTGCAGTTTGGGCCAGATGGCCTGCAGCTACCTGGTGCCCTATCTGGTCTACCGGGCCTTTGGGCTGGATGGCTTTTCCCTGTTCCAGGTGTGCGCCCTGCAGGTTCTGGTTTCCATCGCCGTGGGCTACCTGCCTCTGCCCGGATCCGCCGGGGCGGCGGAAAATGTGTTCCTCCGGGGCTTTTTGGCCATTTTCGGTCCGGCGCTGGTGGCCCCAGCCATGATCCTGAGCCGGACCGTGAGCTGCTATCTGGTACTCATTGTCACCGGGATCATCACTGCTGTGGGCCACGCTCGCCGACACCGTCCCTGTCCCGTCCAGGAAGCGCCGAACCAGGAGGAGCAAGCCGCCTGAGCAGCTGAGAAATGGCACGGAAAAAATTTGCGAAAATCTTAAAATATTTTCTCTTTATTTTTACGCTGCAATTGCCTATAATCAAAACATAACCCGTAAAAACGCAGCAGAGCGGCTATCCCTTCTGGGCTGACCGTTCTGGCGAGCAGATGGGGAAAATACAGGCCGCCGACGGCCTGTGCCCGTGTGGAGTCCACACGGGCACAACAGAGCCGCTGCGTGCTATATTCTGGATGGATGCCATGATGAAAGACAGGATCACACCAGTGGATTACAGCCAGTTCCGCCTGCGCCTCTTGAATACCGACCAGTTCCGGCATCTGAAGCTGCTGCTGTACTGGCCGGTATTTGGGCTGCTGTTCTGGTACGCAGAACGGGGCGTCCAGGTGGATCATTACTATCCCATGCACTGCTGGCTGGACAACTACATACCGTTTAATGAATGGTTTCTGATTCCTTACCTGTTTTGGTTCCTTTTTTTGATTGGAATGCATCTATACACCTTGCGATATGACATAGCTGCTTTCCGCCGGATGATGTATTTCATCATGCTGACCTATTCCATCAGCCTGGTGATCTTCTTCCTGTTCCCCAACTGCCAGCAGCTGCGGCCGGCGAGCTTCCCCCGGGACAACGTCCTGACCAGGTTCCTGGCCGACTTCTACACCTTCGATACCAGTACCAATGTGTGCCCCTCCCTTCATGTGGTAGGTTCTCTCGCAGTGATGTTTGTCGCCTGGGATACGCTGCGGTTCTCTACTCCGCTATGGCGTGCCGCTTTTGGTGTGTCCGCTGGGCTGATCAGCGTGTCCACGGTGTTTCTCAAGCAGCATTCCGTCCTGGATATCTTGGTCGCCCTAGTGGTGTGCGCGGTGGCCTACATGGTAGTCTACGGCCGCTCTGCGTGGGCGGCGGCGCCGACGGCGAGTGGCCGCAGGCGCCGGAAGAAATACGTGGAATACGAATGAAAAAAACTCCCTGGGCTGTACCCCAGGGAGTTTCCTCTATCTGCCGCTCAGTTTTTCAGGCTGTGCATGGGGGCGGGGATCCGCCCCCCCCGTGCCACGAAATCCTCGGCGGAGCCGGTGTGGCAGGGCATCACCGGGGCGGAGCCCAGCAGGCCGCCGAACTCCACCGTATCCCCCACCTGCTTGCCAGGGGCGGGGATGATGCGCACGGCGGTGGTCTTG
>CAJLWS010000172.1 GCA_905210385.1 uncultured Eubacteriales bacterium
TCTGCTGTCCGGTGTAGCGGCTGCGGGGGGCCATGTGGCGCTGAAGGGCGTTGACTGGAGGAACCTTGCAGCAGTACTGGGGGTGTTCCACCAGGCAGGGTGCCACGTGAGAAGTTGGGAGGACCGGGTAGAGCTTTCCCGGGAGCCAATCCAGCCCCTGAGGTCGGTGGATGGAATACATACCGCACCCTATCCCGGTTTCCCCACCGATGCCCAGGCTCCTGTCATGGCTGCTCTGTGCGCCAGCCGGGGAACCACCCGGTTTGAAGAAAACATGTTTGACAGCCGGTACCGCCATGTGGCAGAATTACGGAGCATGGGGGCGGATATTTCCCTGAAGGGTCGTGTGGCCCTGGTGCGGGGAGTGGAACGGCTCCATGGGGCCCGGGTGGCGGCAGCTGACCTGCGGGGCGGCGGCGCCTTGGCAGCAGCAGCCCTGGGAGCCCGAGGGGAGAGCGTGCTGTCAGGGCTGCACCACGTGGACCGGGGATATGAATGCCTAGAGGAAATGCTTCGGAAGCTGGGGGGCGATGTGCGCCGAGAGGTGGACAGTCCGGCCTCCGCCTGATGAACTAAGGAAAGGGGGGACACCACATGGCGCGTCAGCGCAGGCATGCTACGCGGCGCAGGCGCCGAGGACGGTTCAGCGGCCTATATCGCGTCGTCTCCGCTCTGGCGGTGGCCATTGCCCTGATTGTTGCCTGCGTGGTGTTCTTCCGGATCAACGAGGTGACAGTGGCAGGCAACCAGCGTTACACTGTGCAGGAGATCATCGAGGCCTCTGGCATCCAGGAGGGTGATAACCTCATCGCCCTGTCCAAGAGCCGAGTGGCGGGCAACTTGATTGCCCGGCTGCCCTATGTGCGATCGGTTTCCATTGACCGGCTATTGCCCGACGGAGTGCTCATCACAGTGACGGAGCATGTGGCGGCCGCCGCGGTGTCCGACGGGGAGGAGTGGTGGTATATCGCCACACAGGGCAAGCTGTTGGAGCAGGTATCTGGACCGGGAGAAGTGATGACCATCACCGGGCTAACCGCCCAGGATCCCATTCTCAGCGACACGCTGCGGGTGCCGGAGGAAGAGGAAAGTACCTTGAGCTATGTGCTCTCCCTTTTGGAGGAGCTGTCGGCCCGGGAAATGCTGGCTGACTGTACTGCTCTGGACTGTACTGCGGCCACCTCCATCACCCTGAGTTACGATATTTACCGGGTGGAACTGCCCAGAAGGCCGGACTATGGTCAGTATCTGGCCCTGTTTCAGGCCGCGCTGGACAGCGAGGAGCTGCCCCAGGGGGTGCCCGGTACCTTTGATCTGACGATACAGGATGGCCGGGCCTATTTCCAGCCGGATCATGACACTGGCAGTGACGGAGAGTAAAACCCCGGCCATCCGGCTGGGGTTTTACTGACGGCGGCGGCCGAAAAGTGGTGGCCCGATCGACCGCAGGGGGGCGTTGGAACCGCTTTTTCTGTGATCACTGGCAAAAATCGTGATTTCTCTATTGACCCGGTGAGGAAAAGAAGCTACAATACAAGATATAGTTTTCAGCATTTTCAGGCGTTACCAGCGCTTGTTTTTCGATGATTTTACACGCTTAGACACAGGAGGGCTTTCTATGGCTTTTGTGATGGACGCAAACACCGGCGGTGGAGATGTCTTAAAGGTGATCGGAATTGGCGGCGGAGGCAACAATGTGGTCAACCGCATGGTGCGCGCCGGCATGCAGGGGGTGGAGTTCATTGCGGTGAACACCGACCGGCAGTGCTTGAACGCCTCCCAGGCCACCCAGAAGCTGGCCATTGGGGAAAAACTCACTGGAGGAAAAGGCGCCGGCGCCAACCCTGAGGTGGGTCGGGAGTCCGCTAAGGAGAGCAAGGAGCAGATCGCTGCGTTGCTGGATGGTACCGATATGCTCTTCGTCACCGCCGGCATGGGGGGCGGTACCGGCACAGGAGCCGCTCCGGTTGTGGCAGAGATCGCTAAGGAGAAGGGAATCCTCACTGTAGGCGTGGTCACCAAACCTTTCAACTTCGAGGGTCGCCGGCGGATGGAGCAGGCTTTGAAGGGGATTGAGGAATTGCGCCAGAAGGTGGACTCCCTGGTTATCATCCCCAATGACCGGCTGCAGTACGCCACCGATGAGAAGATTACTTTCGCCAATGCCTTCGCCATTGCCGATGATGTGCTGCGCCAGGCGGTACAGTCCATCTCTGACCTGATCACCACCACGGGTCTGATCAATTTGGATTTCGCTGATGTCACCGCAGTGATGAAGGATGCAGGGCTGGCCCATATGGGGGTGGGCCGGGCGGCCGGCAAGAACAAGGCGGAAGAGGCCACCCGCATCGCTATCAACAGCCCTCTGCTGGAAACCTCCATTGACGGGGCCCGGGGCATCATTGTCAACATCACTGGGCCCATGGATATGGGTCTGGAGGAAGTGGAGAAGGCTGCGGAGATGGTCAAGGACGTGGCTGATCCCGACGCGCTGTTTATGATGGGCGCCGCTTTCGACGAGGAGCTGGAGGACGAGATCCGGGTTACCGTTATCGCCACCGGCTTTGGCGAGGTGGCCAACCCTGTCCCCGGCAAGGCAGCCAAGGAGGACAAGCCTGACTGCGTCCCAGAGGGAGTAGGAGGCGTCACCCCGCCCACGCCTCTGGATGAGAACGGGAAGGACGAGCCGGACACCGACCCCTTTGATGACATCTTCAAGATCTTCAATAAGCGCTGAACGCTGATGACGGCCCTATCCAGAATGCGGATGGGGCCGTTTTTTCAGAAAAAGAGGGACGGCAACTGCCGGTTGACAACCTTCCAGTCCCGGTTGGTGGCATGGCAACCGGCGTTTCTGGTATGCTGGCGCCATCCAGAAAGGAAAGGAGTGGACGGTCATGACATTGGCGGACCGGATCCAACAGCTGAGAAAACAGAAGGGCATCTCCCAGGAGGAGCTGGCCGATCGGGTGGGGGTGTCCCGCCAGGCGGTGAGCAAGTGGGAGAGCGAGCAGAGTGTGCCGGACATGGATAAGATCATTCTGCTCAGCGACTATTTTGAGGTGACCACCGACTACCTGCTCAGGGGCATCGAGCCCGTCCCGCCTGCCGAGGAGAAAAAGGCGGATGGGCGCATCTTCACCATTGTGGCCACGGTGCTCAACCTCATCGGGGTGCTGGTGAGCTGCGCGGTGTGGTATGAGACCCAGCAGGCGGGATCCCTCATCATCGGGGTGGTGTTCCTGGCCCTGGGGTGCATGGTGTTCGGCATCGGCATGATTGAGTCCGCCCCGGATTCCAAGCCCCGGGCCAAGCGGAACTTCTGGACGGTGAACATTTGGCTGCTGGCCTTCCTGCCCTTGTCGGTGGTCTACAATACGCTGGTGGACGCCCCGCCGGCGCCCTATCCCCAGCTGTTCACCTTTGCGGGCTGGCCCCTCTGGGCCTGGCTGGGGGTGTACGCCCTGTTCTGGGTGGTGTACATCGCCGTGTGCACGGCGGTGGTGCTCTGGCAGGTACGGCGGGGGAGGAGCGTGTGAGCCCTGCTCCAGAGGACTCTGGGGGAAGAATGTAAAAAGATCGGAATGCGGGCAGCGGCCGGCCCCGGGACGGGGCTGGCCGCTGTGTTTTACCTATCTCAGCTTTTCCAACACCGTGCCGATGTCCTCCCGGATGCAGATGGAGCGGTCGGCGATCTCCCTGGGCGCATAGGCTTTCTCAAAGTTGACGCAGGCATAAACCGCCTTGGGATTCTCCGCTGTCATTCTCCAGAAGGAAAATTTCACTATGACGGGAGTGTTCATCCCAACCCCCAGCTCCAGATAGAGAATGGGCGTGTTTTGATGCCGCCGGACAAAGTCTTCATACCGCCGGGCGGCGGCATACCATCCCTCGTCCTGGACAAAGGTGTCGTCCACCCGCAGGTTGGCGGTCATGGGCGCGCCGCATTTGGGGCAGCGGGGGACCAGCCGGGTGGGAACTACCGTCTTGGGGACAGCGCCGTCGGGTAGCTCCAGACCGCCCTCCGTGACACGGAACCCCTGGGCCTCCACAATCCGGCGAACAACATCTTGGTTATCGTATGCCTTGTCGTGGCAGGGCCTGGAGCACTGCCACAGGCC
>CAJLWS010000173.1 GCA_905210385.1 uncultured Eubacteriales bacterium
CGTTGCGCTCGGAGATCATGGCGGTCATGCGCTCCTTGCCCCAGGCGGGGTGCCAGGAGATACCGTCGCAGCTGTTCACCGCCGCGTCCTTGATGGCGTCCACGGAGCAGAACCACTGCTCGGTGGCCCGGTAGATGATGGGGTTCTTGCATCGCCAGCAGTGGGGATAGGAGTGGGTGATGTTCTCCTTGGCCAGCAGGAAGCCCTCCGCCTCCAGATCGGCCACTACCATGTCGTTGCCCTTGGCGTAGAACTGGCCGTTATACCGCTCGTCGGTCATGACGCCCTTGGCGTTCACCGGCACGGGGGTACCGATGTTCGTCTTGCCCGCCTCGTCGTAGGCCTTGCAGATGTTGAAGTCGTCGGCGCCGAAGCCGGGGGCGGTGTGGACGCAGCCGGTACCAGCGTCCAGAGTGACGTGGTCGCCGCACAGGATGACGCTGTCCCGGTCGAAGAGGGGGTGCTTGGCGGCCATCAGCTCAAACTCGCTGCCCTTGAGGGTGGCCAGCACGGTGCAGGCGGCGTAGTCGATGCCGGCGGCCTTGCACACGCCCTCCGCCAGGCCCTCGGCCAGGATATACACCTCGCCGTTGGGGGCGCTCAGCAGCACATAGTCGAACTCGGGGTTGACGCAGATGGCCATGTTGCCCGGGATGGTCCAGGGGGTGGTGGTCCAGATGACGAAGTAGGTCTTGGAAAGGTCGGCGTACTGGCCCAGCTTGCCCAGGTCGTCCCGGACAGGGAACTTGACGAAGATGGTGGTGCAGGGGTCGTCGGCGTACTCGATCTCCGCCTCGGCCAGGGCGGTCTGGTCGGCGGGGCACCAGTACACCGGCTTCATGCCCTTGTAGATATAGCCCTTCTCCGCCATCTTGCCGAAGATCTGGATCTGCTTGGCCTCGAACTCCGGTTTTAGGGTCAGGTAGGGGTTCTCCCAGTCGCCGATGACCCCCAGGCGCTGGAACTCGCCGCGCTGGATGTCCACGAAGTTCAGGGCAAACTCCTTGCATTTGTCCCGGAACTCCGCGTCGGACAGCTCGTCCCGCTTGATCTTCTTGTCCTTGAGGATGGCCGACTCGATGGGCAGGCCGTGGGGGTCCCAGCCGGGGACATAGGGGGCCTGGAAGCCGGTCATGTTCTTGTACTTGACGATGATGTCCTTGAGGATCTTGTTCAGGGCGGTGCCGATGTGGATGTGGCCGTTGGCGTAGGGAGGGCCGTCGTGGAGGACAAACTTGGGCTTGCCCTCGTTCTTCTTCATCAGCTTGTGGTAGGTCTCCACCTCCCATTTGCCGTTCATGAGCTCGGGCTCCCGCTTGGGCAGGCCGGCCCGCATGGGGAAGTCGGTCTGGGGGAGATGGACAGTCTGGTTGTAATCCATGGGTCGTTTCTCCTTCTTCAGAATATCAAAACGCGCCTTTGTCCCTCTCTGAGAGACAAAGGCGCGCGAACCTCTGCGGTACCACTCTCGTTGCCGCGCACCGCGCGGCCCCTCGATTCGTCCGGTAACGGGAACACCCGGCGGAGCCTACTGGGGCAAGGCGCCCGTTGGGTCCGCAGCTCACAGGGGATCTTCGCCGGGGCCGTCCCGCCGCTCTTCCACCGTGTGAGCGGCTCTCTGGGGGAGGTGTGCCGGGTACTCGTCCTGCTTCATGGCCATTGAACTTTCTTATCTTATCCGCACCGGGGGGATTTGTCAACTGTTTTTCCGGGAAAGACCGGAAAAACCGCCCCGCCGGGGCCGGGCGGTGCCCATGCCCACCGCGCCCAGGGTCAGCACGGCGATACTGGCGCAGGTCATGGCCACACCTAAAATAAACACGCTGACAGACAGTCCTTTTTTCATGGCGGCTTCTCCTCCGTTCAAAACGCTCAGTTCTGCTCGTTCCCCTGCACCTCGTCGGAGAAGGCCCCCTTGGGCAGCATGGTGCAAAAGGCCAGAGACAGGAAGGACACCTCCTTGCTATCGCTGCGGGAGGGCAGGGCGATAGGGATGCGGGCGCCCACCAGCACACCACAGGTGCGGGCGCCGGCGTGCATCTGCCAGCACTTGACGATCAGGTTGCCCGCCAGCAGGGAGGGGGCCACGATGCCGTCAAACTCGCCGCACAGGGGGTTGTTGTAGCCCTTGAGCCGGGCGGCCTCCTTGGAGAGAATCAGGTCGTAGGAGATGGGACCCACCAGCTCGCAGTCGGCGATGGGGGAGCGATTGTGCTCCTGGGTCAGCTCATAGGCCTGAATGGTGTCCTTCATATGGAAGGAGGGCTGCTCCACCAGGGCCAGCAGGGCAATGTTGGGCTTCTCATCCTCTACGTAGCGCAGGGCGTCCACCAGGTTGCGGATGATCTGCTTTTTCTGGTTCTGGTTGGGCTCGATGGTGACGGTGACATCGCCGATGGCGATGAGCTTCTCATGCTCCGGCATGGACACCAGATCGATATGGGTGAGCAGGCGGTCGGTGCGCAGGCCGTTACGCCGGTCCAGTACAGGCATGAGGAACTCCCGGGTCTGCACGTTGCCCCTCATGAGGATGTCTCCCTCTCCCTTGTTGATCAGCTCGATGGCCACCTGGGTGACGTTGTCCCCGGGATAGGTCTCCACCAGGCGATAGGGCTTATCCTTCAGCCCCAGCCGGTCCAGCATGGGGAGGATCTTGGAGGCCTGGCCCACCAGCACCGGGGTGGCAAATCCGGCATCCTGTGCCTCAAAGGTTCCCAACAGAATATTCTCCGCGTCCGCGCCGGCAATGACAACGCGGTTCTTCACGCCGGCGTTTTTTGCCTTTTCCACGATATTTTCAAAGGTTCTCTGTGCCATACTTAATCTCTCCCATCTGTTGTGGCGGGATTCTGAGCCGCCGCGCCAAATTCAATCCATGATAGCATACTATCATTATTTTGCTTAAGAAACAAGAGAAAAACGGGAAATTTTCTATCATTTCTCCAGGCCGGCTTTCTGGCTTCTGGAATACGCGCGGCGCAACCCCTCCGTCCATTCAAAATGGTTCTGCGCTCTTGCCGCCTATTCTCCTCCTGACCCGGTCAGTCGCGCCCGCAGCGTCCCGGCCACCACTTCCGGAGAAAGCTGGGTGGTGTCTACCTTTTCCGTGTTCATCCGCTCATAGGCGGGCAGATAGGCCAGACCGCGCTCCACCACATCTGGTTGGCGCAGGCCCCGGGAAACATCCCCTTCCAGCCGCCGGCGCAGCTCCTCCGGCTCTGCCGTCAGGGAGATCGCCCACACCCGGACGTTATCCAGCGGCAGACCGGACAGGATAGCATCCACAATGTTCTGTTGATGCATCACCCAGCAAAAGATCACCGTCTCATAAGCGGAGCACTGGAGAAACTGTCCCAGCAGGAACCGGATGTTCTCCAGCACCATGGCCTTGGTCTCCTCCGTGACCGTAAAGGGATTGGCGTCCCAGCACCAGTCCCCGTCCAGAAAGACGCTGTTGGGGAGCAGGTTTCGCAGGGCGCGGCCCACCGTGGTTTTACCTACCCCCATGGGGCCGCCAATCAGGATCAGCCGCTTCATGGCCGCTCCGCACGAAAGGCGCACCAGCCCCCCCGCTCCAGCCGGCGGGTGCCCCCCAAGCCATTGGCCCGGATGGCCGTCTCCACCTCGTCCGCCCGGGTGTCGATGACGCCGGAGGCCAGCAACACCCCGTCCGGGGCCATGAACCGCTCCACTGCGGCAGACAGGGGGATAATCACATCGGCCACAATATTGGCCAGCACCACCTGGTTTTCTCCCCGCCCCAGCTTTGCCGCCAACTCTTCCGGCGTCGTGCCCCGGTGGCATCCCGTGGCTACCAGAAGCGTGATGCCGATTTCCGGGTTTTCCCGCCGCAGCTCTTCCAGCATGAAGGGCAAAATATGGCGGCTGGGCACCGGCCGGGTATGGTCGCTCACGATGACCACGGCATTTTTCTTCCCCCGGGCCAGCTTCCAGAGCGGCTCACTCCCGATGGGATCTTTCATCGCCTCCCGGACGATGGCGTCCTCATCCCCTCTTTGGGGCAATTCATCAATGCGCGATGTATATACCCGTGCCTGCGCCGGAAGGGCGGTTTCCAGCCCCCCAGCTCCATAGGGAATGCGCAGCTTTTGT
>CAJLWS010000174.1 GCA_905210385.1 uncultured Eubacteriales bacterium
GCTTGAGCACCTGGTTCATTGCCTGCAGGTAGCGCTGCGCCACAGCGGTCAGCTCCGCCAGATTGCCCGGCCAGCGGTACGCCTCCACTGGGGACGGCAGCGTCTACCTCGTGGACTCCTCCCTGCTGGATTCCTTCTCCTACGGACTGTACGCCTTCGTGGCGGAGGAAGACATCCCCGCCATGAACGATCTCACCGCCTTCACGGTGGAATCGGGCAACCGGGATCTAAACCTGGTCTACCTGGAGGACAGCGGGCTGGCCTACTCCGACCACTATGTCTGGTTCCAACAAGACGGGGAGAATTATACCACCCTGGACACAGAGCTGACCGAGTCCTTTATCGAGAACATCACCCTGCTCACCTGGAGCCAATGCGTCAACTACCATGCGGATGAGGAGACCCTGGCAGAGTACGGCCTGGACGAGCCCGCCGCCGTAGTCACGGTGGACTATGTGGAGACCACCCAGGAAGACAGCGGCCTGACCGACGAGGACGGCAACCCCATCTACGACACCCTAGAGACCGATTACACGTTTGTGTTGGAGATTGGCAATTATGACGGGGAGTATTGCTACGCCCGGATCGCCGGCTCCGATATGGTCTACTACATCGACGCTACGGTAGCGGACGCCATGGTCTACCTGAGCCTGGACTCCCTGCTGCCCGACGACATCCTTCTTCTGGACAGCGACACGGTGGAGTCGGTGGACATCACCCTGGACGGGGAGACCTACCATGTGGAGAGAACGGTGGAGGAGACCACCGATAAGGATGGCAACACTACCCAGGAGACCATTTGGACCCTGGACGGCACGGAGATCGACTTCCAGGGCGTTTTCAGCGATCTGACCTCCCTGACCTCCTCCAGCAGCGGGAGCGAGCTAACCCCCGAGCGTACCGCGGAGATCAGCTTCATCTTCCACCGGAACACCAGCGATTACCAGACCGTCGAGCTCACCTTCTACCAGTACGACAGCACCAGCTGCCTGGTGAGTCTGAATGGGGAGACCCGGCTGTTTGTGGACCGAAAAGACATCGTATCCATTGTGGAGGAGGTCAATGGGCTGGTGCTGGAGTGACCGTCCCATCCATTCTCTTTCTCCCGCCACAATCTATTCCCTCTTCAGATGGCAGGCCGGGTTGAACCGGCCTGCCGTCTGTCTGCCAAAAAGCATATATCCGGCCTTGACACGCCTCCAGTCCGGCTGGTAAGATGATTTTTGAGGGATCCCCTCACAGCTTGAGAAAGAACAGGAGGCTTCACCTTATGAACTATGAAATCACCGGCGGCGTATTTCCCGTAGTGATCTGCCAGATGCTGGACGGCGAGCAGATGATCACCGAGCGGGGCTCCATGGCCTGGATGAGTCCCAACATGGAGATGGAGACCCGGGGCGGCGGCCTGGGCAAGATGTTCTCCCGGGCCTTTTCCGGCGAGAGCATGTTCCAGAACATCTACACCGCCCATGGCCCCGGCATGATCGCCTTCGGCTCCAGTTTCCCCGGCAAGATCGTTCCCCTGACCATCGCGCCGGGACGGGAGATGATCCTCCAGAAGAACTCCTTTTTAGCCTGCGAGTCCAGCGTGGAGCTGTCCATCCATGTCAGCAAGAAGCTGGGCGCCGGTTTCTTCGGCGGCGAGGGCTTCATCATGCAGCGCCTGTCCGGCTCCGGCACTGCCTTCGTGGAGATTGACGGGGAACTGGTGGAGTACTCCCTGGCCCCAGGCCAGCAGATCGTGGTGGACACCGGTAACGTGGCCGGCTTCGAACCCACCGTGTCCATGGATATCCGGCAAGTCCCCGGCCTGAAGAACAAGTTCCTGGGCGGGGAGGGACTGTTCAATACCCTGCTTACCGGCCCCGGAAAAGTCTGGCTCCAGACCATGCCCATTAGCAATGTGGCCCTAGCTATCCGTCCCTTCATTCCCACTGGGAACGGCTGAGCATTCCCTCTTTGTGTAAAAAAAGCACAGGCATTGGACGCGGCGTCCAATGCCCGTGCTTTTTATATTCTTGAAATCTACTGGTTTACAATTACACCATCGGCTTCAGGTCGGGGCTGACGATTAAGGTAGCATCAGTAGCAGCTTGAATCTGTTCCACGGTGAACTCAGGATTGTACTCGGTGAGCACAAGGCCCTTGTCCGTGACCTCCATCACGCCCATCTCAGTGATGATCTTGGTGATGCACTTCACCGCGGTATAGGGCAGCTTGCACTTCTTCAGAATCTTGGGGTTGCCCTTGGCGGTGTGCTCCATGGCCACGATGACGTTCTTCGCGCCCACCAGCAGGTCCATAGCGCCGCCCATGCCGGGCATCTTCTTGCCGGGGATGATCCAGTTGGACAGGGAGCCCTCCTCGTCCACTTCCAGGCCGCCCAGGATGGTGGCGTCCACATGGCCGCCGCGGATCAGCCCGAAGGAGGTGGCAGAGTCGATGAAGCTGCCGCCGGGGCCCACCGCGGAGGGAGAGCCGCCGGCATCCACCACGTGGATGGGGTCCTTGTTCTCGTCAGTCAGATGACCAACGCCGATGCAGCCCAGCTCGGCCTGCAGCGTGACCTTCACGCCCTCGGGCAGGTAGTTGGGAACCAGGGTGGGCAGGCCGATACCCAGGTTGACCACGTCGCCGTCCTTCAGCTCCTTGGCCACACGGGCGGCAATGAAACCTTTGATCTGAGACTTATCCATTAGTAGAGACCTCCCTCGACCACATAATCCACGAACACGCCGGAGGTGCGCACATCCTCAGGGGCGATGTCGCCCACCTCCACCACCTGCTCCGCCTCGGCAATCACGGTGTCGGCGGCGGTGGCCATCACAAGGTTGAAGTTGCTGGTGGTACCCTTGTACCACACGTTGCCCGCCTTGTCGATCTTGTAGCCGGCGATGACGGCGAAATCGGCATGGATGGGGGCCATCAGCAGGTAGTCCTTGCCGTTGATGGTCTGCTTGCCCAGGCAGTAGGGGTTATCCTCCACGATGGTGCCCACTCCGGTGGGAGTCAGCACGCCGCCCAGACCGGCGCCGTCGGCGCGGATCATCTCCGCCAGGGAGCCCTGGGGAATGAGCACGACCTCCAGGGTGCCGTCCTGCATGGACTGGGTGGCCACCTCAGGGTTCAGGCCCACATGGGTGGCGATCAGCTTCTTCACCTGCTTGTTGTGGATCAGCTTGGCCACGCCGTAGTAGTCCTCGCCCATGGGACCGCCGGGCATGGATCCGTCGTTGCAGATCATGGTCAGATCCTTGACGCCGCTCTTGGACAGGGCATCAATGAACTTGTGGGCACTGCCGCACCCCATGAAGCCGCCGAACATCACGGTGGCGCCATCGGGGATCAGCTTGACCGCCTCTTCGATGGATACAAATTTGGGCATTTCATTTGACCTCCTCAAGGTTTATTGAATCAAAGGGGACGGGCCATAGGCCCGCCCCCTTCGCGGGTCGCGTCACTTGTGTACTTTTCCTCAGCACATCATGTAGCGCCTGTTGCGAAAACATGCTAAGCGCCGGCGGGAGGCGCCCAGGACGGGGCGCGCCTCACCGTTCTGTTGTCACGCTGCGCCTGCTCGCGACGTCCGGCTTCCCTCCGGCTCGGGCTCAAAACAGCCGTGCTGCGGCTTGGTTTCGTGCCCTCGCTCCGGTCCATCCGGGCTGCTCACGACGGCTCCACGCTTCCTCTTAGCACTTCTCGAAGATGGTGGCAACGCCCATGCCGCCGCCGATGCACAGCGTGGCCAGGCCCTTCTTGGCCTCGGGCCGCTTCTGCATCTCATGCAGCAGGGTGACGATGATCCGGGCGCCGGAAGCGCCAATGGGGTGGCCGATGGACACCGCGCCGCCGTTGACGTTCACCTTGCTCATGTCGAAGTTCAGCTCACGGGCCACGGCGATGGACTGGGCGGCAAAGGCCTCGTTGGCCTCCACCAGGTCGATGTCCTCGATCTTCAGGCCGGCCTTCTCCATGGCCTGACGGGAAGCGGGCACGGGGCCCACGCCCATGATCTTGGGATCCACGCCGCCCTGGCCCCAGCTCACCAGCTTGGCCATGGGCTTCAGGCCGTACTTCTCCACTGCCTCGCCGGAGGCCAGC
>CAJLWS010000175.1 GCA_905210385.1 uncultured Eubacteriales bacterium
ATCGTGGCCGGCGGCGGCACCGCCTACCTGAACGCCATCCCCGCCGTGGAGAAGCTGACCTTCCACATGTCGGCTGTCGGGTCGTACCAGGCGCTTACCGTATCATAGGTGACGGTACATTCCTCTCTGGCCCGCCGGATTGCGGTCTCAGCGTCCTCCACCGGGGCTTTATCCGTATGGACAAAGCCGCTGGTGCGCACCCCCGGGTCTCCGGGCCGGTACTGGGCCTGTTCCGCCTCATAGGAGAAGGCGGGCATTTGGCTGGGCAATGCCCCGGGCCCGCCTGCATCTGGAGTGCAGGCGGCCAGCAGGGCGAGGCAGATTGGGGCCAGCCTCCACAAGAGCCGGTTTTTCATCTGTTGACCCCCTTTTTTGTAGTGGTGCATCCTCACACCCGGTTGACGATCCCCACGAAGAGCAGCTGCCCGGTCTGGCTGGTGACGGCGAAGAGGAAGGGCCGGTCCAGCACGAAGTCGATCTCGTCCTGCTCCAGCGGCGCCGCCTCATCCACCGTGAGCACGGTGTAGGCCGCTCCCTCACAGCCCTCCTCGTCGATCTTCACCCGGGCGGCGTGGGTGGCCTGGGTGACGCTGACGCCGCCGGCCCCCTCCCCCAGCATGGGGGTGAAGTCGGCCAGCCCCGCGTCGAACACGTCGGTGACCCCCAGCTCCTGGAGGCCCCCGATCAGGTCGGTCTGGGCCGACACGTCAAACCTGGGCAGGGACAGGTGGATCTGGTGGTACTGCTGGTTCTCCCATTCATAGCCTGCCAGGAGGAAGTCGGCGAGGGTGTCCCCCGCCAGCAGCTCCTCCGGAGAGGTTCCCTCATCCGGCAGGATGAGCCACATGGCCCCGCCGTTTTGGAAGGACTTGGACACGGCGGAGAAGTCCTCCCCCCAGTAGTAGCTGCCCATCTCGCTCTGGTGCATGAAGTCCGTCTCCACGTCACCGGCGGCGGCGTGGAAGGTGCGGGGGGCGGTGGCGCTCTCGTCAAACTCATCGGCCCAGCTGGCCTTGAAGTAAATGGTGGAGGCCAGGGCCAGCAGGGTGTCCGGCTCAGTCTCAATCTGGCCGGCGTACTCCTCCAGCAGGCCGCCGGTGTTATCGTTGAGCCAGGTCTGGAGGGCCCGGTTCAGCTCCTCCGAGCCCATCTCCCCCTGGTAGGAGGAGGCGTAGTAGGTGTCTGCCAGGGTGTGCAGGGTGTCCTCGTTGTAGGTCAGCGCCTCATCCAGCCAGACGGAGTTGGCCAGCAGGCTGGTGGTCTGCCCGTCATCCCGGTAGTTGGCGCTCCACAGGTTTTGGGCCTGGGTGCGCAGGGCGTCCAGGTCGTCCACCCCCAGCAGGGCCAAGATCTGCCCCCGGCTGTCCCCGTCGGTGCACTCGGCCAGCATGGCCAGGGCCAGGTACAGGTTCAGGGGGGAGTAGACGGCGTTTTCTCCCCCGTTGTCCCCCAAAAACTCCGCCATGGTGGCGGCGTAGTAGCCCGCCATGCTCTCGTTGCCCACCCCAGAGGCCAGCTCCTGCCGGGCCTGGTTCTCCTCCCGCCAGGCGGCATAGGCGTCCTCATCCATCGCCCCGGTGAGGGGATTGACATCGGGATAGGGCACCCGGTCGGGGTATTCCGCCTCCACAATGGCGGCGGGGGTCGCGTAGCCCATGGCGATGTTTTCGGGCTGCCCCCGGGCCAGAGCACCACTCCGGCCAGGATGGCCACCGCCAGCACTGCCGCCAGGGCCGCCCACCGGGCGGGGCGGCGGACAGGTTTGGCGGATTGGATAACTTTCTGTTTCAACTCCTCCGGGGCGTGGATGCCCTGGTTGGCTTTTTTGTAGCGGTTCACAGCTCGATCTCCTCCTTCAGCGCTTCCCGCAGCAGGGCCCTCCCCCGGGACAGCTGGGAACGTACCGTCCCCTCCGGGGCGTTCAGGTGGTTGGCGATCTCCGCCACCGACAGGCCCTCGAAATAGAACAGGTGGATGGCCGCCCGGTACTTCTCCGGCAGGGCCAGCACCGCGCTGTACACCTCGCGGTACTCGTCCTCCACTCCGATCTGGGCGGCCACTTCCAGCGGCACCATCCGGCGCCGCCAGGGGGAGGCGAGCAGGCTCTTGGCCCGGTTCACCGTGCAGCGGATGAGCCAGGCCTTCCGGTGCTCGTCGTTGAAAAAGACCTGGCGGTCCTCCTGGCGGAAGTAGCGCAGAAAGACCTCCTGGAACACGTCCTCGGCGTCGCTGACGTTGGCCGTACGCACCCGCCACACCAAATCGCCCCAGCGCTCCACCGCCTGGGTTTTCCGGTCCGGGCTGCTCATGCCGCTTCCCTCCCCTCATTTGGAATACCCCGCAAGGGGGAAAAAGGTTGCGGCCCGGGGGAGAAAATTTCAGAAAATTTTCAACCCCCGGGCCTGGTGGGTCACATACAACTGGTGAAAATGTCTCACAGAGTTCGCGCCCGCAGGCGCGAATAAATTGAAATCCGTTTTCGGCCGCGACATGTGCGTGGACGAAAACACTTCTCGGCCCGCAAACGTGCGAGCCCCGCCCCTTGGGGTGAGTGCGCTGCAGCGGGCCGCAACTAACCCGTCGGAAAAGGCCACGCCTTTTTCGACGGCCTTGCTATTCTGCCAGCTGGTCGATGTACCGCGGTTCCAGCTTGGAGTAGACGATCTTCTGGCTGCTGTACAGGGAGAACTTGCCGCTGAGCAGATAGCTCAGGGCGCAGGCCAGGGCGAAGAACAGCAGGCCGGAGCTGCCGAAGAGCTCCACGCTGAGGAAGATGCTGGCCAGGGGGCAGTTGACCACCCCGCAGAACAGGGCGATCAGGCCGATGGCCGCGCCGAAGGCGGGCTCCAGTCCCAGCAGGGGGGCCAGGGCATTGCCAAAGGCAGAGCCGATGAAGAAGGTGGGGACGATCTCCCCGCCCCGGAAGCCCGCCCCCAGGGTGAGGGCGGTAAAGGCGATCTTGAACAGGAAGGCCCAGGGGGCGGCCGCCTCCCCGGCCAGGGTGGCGGTGAGGAAGGCGCTGCCCGCCCCATTGTAGTCGCCGCTGCCCTCCACCAAGGTGAGGGCGATGACCAGGACGGCCCCAACCAGAATGCGCAGGTAGGGGTTGGGCAGCAGCCTGCGGTAGCGGTCGGCGGTGTAGTGCATGGCGGTACAGAAGAGGATGGCCACCAGGCCGCAGCCCGCCCCCAGCACGCCCACCTGGAGCAGGGACAGGGGGGCCAGCTCCGGCACCCCCAGCAGGGGCCAGCCTGTGGGGCTCAGCCCCATGAGATGGGTGACCCCCAGGGACACCAGGGCGGAGAACAGGGCCGGGAAAAAGGCGGAGTAGTGGAGGATGCCTACGCTCACCACCTCTAAGCTGAACACGGTGGCCCCCAGGGGGGTGCCGAACAGGGCGGTGAACAGGGCGCTCATGCCGCACAGCACCGCCAGGTTCCTCCCCCGCTCGTCCAGCCGCAGCCATTTGCCCAGGGTGGCGGCCAGGCTGCCGCCGATCTGGAGGGCGGCCCCCTCCCGGCCGGCGCTGCCCCCGGTGAGGTGGGTCAGGGCGGCGCTCCAGAAGATGAGCAGGGCCAGCCGCAGCCGGGGCTTCTCCCCACTGCGGACGCTGGCGATGATCTGGTTGGTGCCGCTGTCGTTTTCCATATCTGAAACTTTGTAGCTCCACACGATGAGCAGGCCGGCCACCGGCATGCAGAACAGCAGCCAGGGGTGGGCCTGCCTGGTCTGGGTGACCCAGGAAAGCACATGGGAGAAGGCTCCCCCCGCCAGGCCGCACACCAGACCGATGAGGCTGCCCACCGCCAGCCAGCGCGCCAGAGCGAGCATGGTCAGCCCGCCGTCGTGGTCCTCCTTGCAGCCGCTCCCCAATGCATTGCTCTCGGAATAAGTCACACCCAGTTGGCGGACGCCCAATCCATACAGGATGTCAATGCGGTCCACCTCGTTTTCAATGGGAGCAGCTCCCTCGATCACAAACACCATGGAGATCTTGCCCTCTTTTTTTGCGGCAAAGATAT
>CAJLWS010000176.1 GCA_905210385.1 uncultured Eubacteriales bacterium
CCAGTCCAGGACGCTCCGGGCGGTGATCTCCCCGATGTCGTCCACCGCCGTCAGCTCCTCCAGCACCGCCAGGGTGCTGGTGGCGGTGTCGGGCACGGCGATGGAGATGACTTCGCTGTCGGAGTAGCCGTCGTTCTCCCCCGCCCCGGGCGCGTAGGTCCGCCACTCCAGCTCCAGCCAGGGCAGCCCCATCCCCCCGTAGATGAGAGAGTGGTGGCCCAGGCGCCCGGCCTGGATGTCCTCCTTCACCGCGTCCAGGATTTGCTGGGCCTGGTCTCCATAGCCCACCACCTGGCCCTGCCACAAGGCCATGAATACTGGCCCTATCTCCTCCTCCATCCGGTCAAAACCGTAGATCTGAGGGATCACGTTCGGGTCATTGATCACCGCCTGGCCAAGCTGGTCCAGCTCCTGATCCACCAGAACATAGTTGTACCTCCGAGCCAGCGTGGCGCCGTCTTTCATGGAGTAGGAGATGTCGAAGTAGGCACCCCCGTAATAGTCGGAGCCGTCCGTTGCCCCAGCCCGGTCCTTTCGATCCACCACCGCCTGGTGCAGGGCGATAACTGCGGCGATCTCCTCCGGGTCCTCCAGGGTGACGTTCACATTGTTGCCGCCGTCCGAGGGCCAAACCTGCAGGCCGCTCACCTTCACTGAGGCCACATCCTCCGCCCGGGGCACCCGGGTCTCAAAACCGGTGAGATCGAAGCCCACCACAGCAAACAGCACCAGTAGCACCGCCGCCGTGACCGCCGCCCCCTTCCAGTGGCCCCACACCCGGAAGCTCTTGTCCAGCAGCATCCGGGCTACGAAGTAGCCCGCCACCCCCCACAGGAGAATGGCCGCCATCAGCCCCAGGTCGGGCAGACCCAGCAGCTGGGCGGTGACCATACCCAGGAACAGCCCCGCGCACAGGGCCACCCCGTACTGGAACACCGGGCGCATGGCCCGCACCGCCACCACATCCCCGGCGCTCTCCAGGCTGCGCCGGCGGTAGAGCAGCAGGGCGGCCCCGGCCAGGACCACCACGGCGAAGACCGCGATGAAGGTGATCCGGCCGCCGCCACAATGGGGTAAACCCACAGGGTGGTGCCGTAGAACAGCTCCTGGGGCCGACCTACCAGCTGTACATAGGTGTACCGCATCACCGGCGTACACCACTGCATCCCGTCATACAGCCAGTCGGGCAGGCTGCCGAACCCGTAGTAGAAGGAGCGCAGGGCCCACTCCACCAGACCCACCACCGCCATCACCAGGAAGTTGAAGATGAGGTAGAAGGCGGGCAGGGCCAGCAGATGGCCGGTGAACATGCCCAGGAAGACGGCGAAAGAGTAGAAGAAGAACCCCGCCGAGCAGGCATACCCCAGCCAGTAGCCCAGGGGGAGCAGCTCCAGCGCACCCCCCGCCAGCTCCACCAGCAGGGTGAGCAGGGAGGCAGCCAGCACGGGCCCCAACACCATCGCCAGCCCCGCCAGGTAGTGGCTGAAGAACAGCCCCTCCCGGCGCACCGGCAGGGCCCCCATAAAGTTGGCCGACCGGGTGGAATAGAGGTGGCTGCACGCCGCCATGGCCGCCAGCAGCCCCACCAGCACCGCCATCACCAGTGTGAATCCGGAGCTGGTCAGATCCGGTATACTCCGAGCAAACCAGGCCAGCCTCCCCTCCATCCCAGCCCCATCCTCCCGCAGGGCCATGAGCCCCCGGACGGGGAGCACGAGCAGCAGCACCACCAGCCAGGCCGTCCAGATGGGCCAGAACCGGGTCAGATGCTTGCGGAAGACGGTCAGATTAAAGTACGATGTCCCGGACCGCATAGTCCTCACCTCCCATCTCGTAGACGAAGATCTCCTCCAGGCTCAGGGGCAGCGCCTCCTGGAACAGGGGATCATAGGCGGCAAACCGATCCATCACCTCGTCGGCGCTCCCCCGAAGGATATAGGTGTACACCCGCCCCAGGTTAGAGCGGTGGAGGACATGGACGTCCTCGGGCAGTTCCGGGGGCTGCTCCTGCCGGAAGGCGATCTGAAGCTTCACCGTGCCCCCCTGCAGCTCCGTGAGGGACCGCTCCAGGGCCATCCTCCCGTGGCTGAGGATACCCACATGGTCGCACACGTCCTCCAGCTCCCGCAGGTTGTGGGAGGACACCACCACCGTGGTGCCGTGCTCCGCCACATCCCCCATGAGCAGGGACCACACCTGCCGCCGCATCACCGGATCCAGGCCGTCCACCGGCTCGTCCAGCAGGAGGTAGTCCGGCCGGCAGCACAGGGCCAGCCAGAAGGCCGCCTGCTTCTGCATGCCCTTGGACATGCGGCGGATGGCCTGTTTCTCCGAAACCGCAGGGAATGCCTCTTTCAGTTTCTCATACCGTTCCATATCAAAGTGGGGATAGATGTGCCGGTAAAAGCGCATCATCTCCCGGACGTTGGCCGACCCGAAATAGTACAGCTCATCGGGGATGCCGCACATGCGGATCTTGGCCTGCGGATTCTCATAGATGGCGCTGCCCTCCAGCAGGATCTCCCCGGAATCCTGGCGGTACGCCCCGGACAGATGGCGCAGAATGGTGGACTTACCCGCCCCATTGGGCCCCACCAGCCCGTAGATGGCCCCCCGGGGCACCGTCATGGTCAGCCCGTCCAGGGCATGAAATCCGTCAAAGCTCTTGACCACGTTTTTTACTTCAATCACGTCCTGTCCCCTCCTTTGCCCTTGCGCAGCCTTCCTTCCTCCGCCGCCCTCTGACAGCGCCGGGCGATCTCCTCCGGCGTCACCCCCAGATAGAGCAGCTCCTCCGCCAGCTCGTCAGCGTCAGCTTTGAGCGCGGGCTGGAGCAATTAAAGGACAGCGCTTTCGCCGGGTGCGAGAGCCTGACGCAGGTGACGCTGCCTTGGGGCACGAGCGCGGTCGGGCGCATGGCGTTTTTCGGCTGCACAAGGCTCTCGTTTGTCAAAATGCCGACGACAACCCGCGTTTCGGATTTCGCCTTCGACGGCTGCGCGCCGGGTATACGGGTGTTCGGCGGCGTGTATGCAGGGCGAATGGCGGCCAATCCCGCAGGTGAATAAAGACACAGGCATTCCGGCGCTGACAACGCCGGAATTTTTGACAAAAAGGAGTTATTCATGGATATTGTGCGCGATGGCGAATTTTTACGGCGCGCTGACCGTGCAGCAGGCCTTCCGCATCATTGAACAGCAGAATCCGGGTCTGACGACGCAAGACGAGGTGAGCGCTGTTTTGCACCGCGAGGAAGACGATGCCGCGTCGGCGACATCGGCATGGAAAGCGCGGTCAACGAGATGAAACCCTATCTGACGACGCAGCGCCTGCTTGAAAAATTCCTTTTGCTCTATACGGAGCTGCACAATACGACGCGCATGCCGGAAAACTACGGCCATACCCCGGAGGAACTTTTTGAAAGCGAAAGAATCAGACGCGTGGTGGGACGCAACGATCCCTGCCCCTGCGGAAGCGGAAAGAAATACAAGAAGTGCTGCGGCAGAAACGTGAACTGAAAAAGTTACATCAAGAGGCGTTCGGACGAGGAAAAAAATCCGAACGCCTCTTTTTGTTTAAAAAGAAGTAAGTATGAAATCGATTGTGCACGCTATCACTGCTGTAATCACAGCGATAATGCTGCTTGCGGCTCTGACCTGCGGCCGAACTGGCGCGGCATAGCAGGAAACCGCATAAAGGTTATCCGCATATTTTTTCCATGCCCTGCACAGCCTACGGCTTAGAAACAGCGGAGGCGAAGCGATGAGGGCAAAATGGACGGATTTGGCCGTGGAAGCGGCGGGCGGCGCGCTGCGCGAAAATGGCCTGTCGCGCACGGTGGTGAAGGTGGAAAACGAGGAGAGCGCGCAAAAGCTGGGCAGGCCGATGGGAACCTATATCACGCTGGCTTGCGAACAGGCGATGACGGTTTCGCTGGAAACGCGGCGCGCGCTGGCGGCGGAACTGGCGCAGACGCTCCGCGGCATGCTGCCCTCCGACATGAAGACGGCGCTGG
>CAJLWS010000177.1 GCA_905210385.1 uncultured Eubacteriales bacterium
ACTCCCGGTTCTGGCACAAGTTCCTGTACGACATCGGCGTGGTGCCCACCAAGGAGCCCTACCAGAAGCGCACCTCCCACGGCATGATCCTGGGCGAGGGCGGGGAGAAAATGTCCAAGAGCCGGGGCAACGTGGTCAACCCCAACGACATCGTGGCCCAATACGGGGCGGACACCCTGCGGCTGTATATCATGTTCATCGGCGACTTCGAGCAGGCTGCCGTGTGGAGCGACAATGCGGTGAAGGGCTGCAAGCGCTTTCTGGACAAGGTGTGGAACCTGGCGGAGAGTTGCTCGGCCACCGACCAGGAGCACACCGGCGAGGAGTACTCCAAGGCCAACGAGGCCGCTGTCCACAAGGCCATCAAAAAGGTGTCTGAGGATATCGAGGCCATGAAGTTCAATACCGCCATTGCCGCCATGATGACCCTGGTGGGCGAGCTGCAGAAGAACGGCTGCTCCAAGGGGGACATGAAGGCCCTGCTGGTGATGCTCTCTCCCTTTGCCCCTCACATCGCCGAGGAGCTGTGGGAGATGCTGGGCTTCGCCTCTGAGCTGGGCTTTGCCTGCCAGCAGAGCTGGCCGGAGTACGACGAGAGCAAGACGGTGGCCAGCGAGATCACCCTTGCCGTCCAGGTGGGGGGCAAGCTGCGAGGGAGCATCACCGTTCCCGCCGACGCAGACAACGATGCCATCGTGGCCGCCGCCCTGGCGGACGAGAAGGTGCGCCGCTTCACCGACGGCATGACCCTGGTGAAATCCATCGTGGTGCCGGGACGGCTGGTCAACCTCATCGTGAAGCCCCAGTCCAATTAGATACCGATACCTAACCAACCTTTTGAGAACATCCAGCAAAGAAGGCTGTGAGAAAGGCCCGTTGTAAAATTGAATTGCAGCAGGCCGATGAAAAAGTTGCTAAGATACCGCCGTTTGGCTGTTCTTAGCAACTTTTTTATGCGCCAATTTTTCACTTGGATTTGAAACCCGCATTTTGCAACAATCCCTTCTGCCCTTTGCACTCCTCTTTTTACAGGCATGCTTCCAGAGAGAATCCCTTTCATAGCTGCCTCCTGGTACTCTGAAAACATTGTTTCCCGTCCAGAGTGAGAACAGGAAACGTTCTGTGCGCATAGGCTGAACTGTAACTCAACCTATCATTTAGGAGGCATTGGCATGTCCCAAATCCAATACTTTCTGGGAGGCAATACACCCTCCGGATTTTACTCTCTCTACCACGAGCTATCCCAGCCGGAGCACATGCAGGCCCTGTACATACTTAAGGGGGGCGCCGGGTGCGGTAAATCTTCCCTGATGAAACGGGTGGGCCGCCACGCCCAGGCGGCAGGGTTGTCCACAGTGGAAATTCTCTGCTCTGGCGACCCAGAATCCCTGGATGCATTGATTTTACCCCAATTGGCCACCGCTATTGTGGACGGCACCGCTCCCCATGTGGTGGAACCCAAATGCCCCGGAGTGGTAGAGCGTTATGTGGATCTGAGCCAATTTTACAGTTGGGCCGGACTCCAAGCCGTCAAAGGGGACATTCTGGCCGCTACCCACGCCTATCAGAGCCACTACAAGCAGGTATACCGTTGTCTGGGGGCGGCAGGAACCCTGAGGCAGGACGTGTATGAGTCCCTGTCCCCTCCTGATCTTCAGCAGAAGCTGGCTAAGCGGGCCAAAGGTATCATCGCGCGGGAGTTGAAACGGGGCGGGCAGGGCGGACAGCTCTCCCAGCGCTTCCTCTCCGCCGTTACTCACCAAGGTTACCTCACCCTGTGGGACACGGTGCGGGCTCAGGCTAGCCGGGTATACGAGCTTCAGGATCGGTATGGCCTGGCCCATCACCTGCTCTCCCCTATTCTCACAGCGGCCCTTGCCGCCGGTCACGATGCGGTGGCCTGCCCCGACCCCATGGCTCCTGACCGGCTGGCCCACCTGATCCTCCCCGGTCTCTCCCTGGCCTTTGTCACCTCATTCCCCGGGCATGCCTGGCCGCACCATTCCTACCGCAGGCTGCGGCTGGACGCCGCTGCCGAGGACGCCTCGCCCCATCTCAACCGCCCCAGGCTGCGCTTTACCCGAAAGATAGCCGCCGCACTGGAGGAGGAAGCGTTCTCCGCACTGTGCCTGGCCAAGAGCGCCCACGATGAATTGGAAACGCTATACAATCCGCATGTGAACTTTTCTGGGGTGTATGACACTGCGGATAATCTTGCCCGGGAAATCCTGGCACTGCCTCATATCCCGGACAATCCGGCCCGTTCCTGCGTGGAAGGATGATCCATGCCCGTCGGCAAATGCGGCTGGGTATTCCTCCGCTCCTGACCAGGGAAAAGCCCCGGAGCAGTCCGCTCCGGGGCGCACCCACCTGCACCTGCTTCTATGGGAAGCTTTAGAGCCAATCGCTGATTATATCTCGCAGGGTAGAAGGTGTGACCCCGCTGTTCAAGATCAGCTCACACAGCTCGTCGATCCGGGCAATGCTGCATGTCACATTATGTACCTCCTCTGACTCTGCCCCATCCTGGCGGACAATCCGGATGCCGTAGCTCTCACAGGCATAGGATCCCACTTCCATCTCATCAATGGTAATGTAGTAGTCGTAGCTGTGCTCCACCCCCGCCTCGTCCAACAAGCTCAAGGACTTCAGAAACAGATCCCGCATGTTCTCTTTTCACCTCACTCTCCCTCCGTCTGCTCCAGTATGGAGGGAAAAAGTGACGGATGCAAGGATTTCTTTTCGCAATTTCCGACATTGGGCGACAGAAATACAAGATATGGAATCCGTGCTTCCCAACTCCCTACAATCCCTTGAAAGCAGAGGCATTCCCCGTTTCCCGGCAGGCCAAAAAATGCCGCTCCCGTTGGCTCAGGGAGCGGCACTGAATTTGCCGGAAAACCTCACAGAGTTCACGCCCCAGCTGGCCAGCCGGGGCGTTCCTGAAATTGCAAAAATACTCGTGCGAAGCGAATTCACTCTGCTTCAAGGTTCCCGCCGCAGGCGAAAACACTTGTATGCGTCACCCAGCGCGGAACGCGAAGAAAGCAAAATCTGTGTTCTACTGCGAGATGTGCGTCTGGTTCTATAGGGTCCTCACATAAACCGAGCAGGGGCAAAGAATATGAAACTTCCCATAACATGTGATGTATCGGGAAGTGACTCTCCGTTCAAAAAGGCCCAGCCTATCCCACAAAAAGTCCTGGGGAGAGGCTGGGCCTTTTCGGTGTTCCCAGGCCACCCCCGCTGGCGCGGGAGTGGCCTGGGATATTTGATACAGCTTGGGACGGCGCGGTTTTACGCCTTGGAAGCCTTATACTTGGCAATGGCCTCAGTGAGCATGGGGCCCACCTTGAACAGGTCGCCGGTGATGCCGTAGGTAGCCACGTCGAAGATGGGGGCGGAACCGTTCTTGTTCACGGCGATGATGCACTCGGAATCCTGCATGCCCGCCAGGTGCTGGATGGCGCCGGAGATGCCCAGGGCCACATAGATCTTGGCGTGGACCGTCTTACCGGTCTGGCCCACCTGGTGGTCGGCGGCAATCAGGCCGGCGTCCACCACCGCGCGGGAGGCGCCTACCACGCCGCCCAGCACGTTGGCCAGCTCCTCGGCGATCTCAATGCCCCGCTTGGGGTCGGAGCTGATGCCGCGGCCCACGGACACCACCACGTCAGCGCCCACCAGGTCCACCAGCTTCTTGGCGGACTTCTTGATCTCCACCACATCCACGTGGATGTCGGAGGCGTCCAGCTTCACGTCCACCCGCTCCAGCACGGTCTTGGCCGCCGTCTCCTCGTTGTAGGGAGCGGTCTGCATCACGCCGGGGCGCACCGTGGACATCTGGGGCCGGTAGTCCGGGCACACGATGGTGGCCATCAGGTGGCCGCCGAAGGCCGGACGGGTCATCTTCAGGTTCTTGGTGTCCTCGAACTTGGTGTTGTCCACGTC
>CAJLWS010000178.1 GCA_905210385.1 uncultured Eubacteriales bacterium
AACGGCCGCCGAAAGGAACCTGTCATGGAAGATCAGAATTTGAAACAATCCAATCAACCCCCTCGTCCGGAGCATCCGGCCAAAAAAAGGAAGCGGGCACCCCAATTCCTGCTGCGCCTGGTCCTGTTCCTGGTCAGTGTCGCCGTCGTGCTGGGGGCGGTGGCCGTGGTGGTATTCCGGGACAGCCTGAACCTGGACAGCATCCGCCGATGGATCCACTACCGCACCCTGTCCATCAGTGACAGCGGCCGGGCAGAATCCTTTCCCTACGACGGCTCCCTGGACGACACCTTTGCCGTACTGGATGGAGACCTGTTGGTATGTTCCCCTAACACCATCTCCCTATACTCTGGCAGCGGCACCCGATATGTGAGCCAGTCGGTGAGCATGGACAATCCTGTGGTGGATACCAACGGCTCCCTGGCCGTAGTGTACGATGCCGGTGGGGACGAGCTGTACGTGCTGGGCCAGCGGGAGCTGATCTGGCAGGGGGAGGATTTGGACTCCATCCTCTCCGCCCGTCTGAACCGCAGCGGATACCTCACTGTGGTCACCCAGTCCAGCGGCTACCGGGGGGTGGTCACCGTCTACGACGCCACCTATACCCCCCTGATGAGCGTCAACCTGTCCTCCGCTTTCGTGATGGACGCCGCGCTGTCCGACGACGGGCAGACCCTGTCCATCCTCACTGTGGGCCAGGAGGGCGGAGTCTTCCAGTCCACCCTGTCCCTATATGCCATGAATACCGGCGACGGTGGGGAATTTGTCCCCGACATCCAGCTCTCCCTGGGTACCACGGTGGTACTGGAGAGCAGGCATACCAGTGATCAGGTCTGGATGGTAGGCGACCGGGGTCTGACCATCTCTGACCACCAGGGACAGGCAATCACTACAGACTGGTCCAGCCTATATCTGAAGCGGTACACCCTGGATGGAGATGGGTTCGCTGCGGCCCTGCTGGGCCGATACCGGGCGGGCAGCCAGGCACAGCTGTGGGTGGTGGACAGTCAGGGCCAGACCCGCACCCTGGATATCAATCAGCAGGTGCTCTCCCTGTCCGCTGCCGGCCGCTATATCGCCGTGCTAACCGGAGACCGCCTGGATATCTATACTGACACGCTGGAACTCTATGCTTCCCTGGAAGGCACTCAAGGCGCCAGGAGCGCGTTGATGATGGCCGACGGTTCTGCCATCCTGCTCTCCTCTGACACTGCCAGCTTCTATATCCCCTAACCCTTAGAGAGAATTGATTCCACGGGAGGTAATCCGCTATGCCGCTGTATGTATTTGATATCCTGATCCTGGCCATTCTGGCTTTCTTCGCCTGGCGGGGGGCAAAAAAGGGGCTGATCTTAGGCGTGTGCAGTCTGGCGGGGATTTTCATTGCCTTTTTCGGCGCTCGGCTGATCTCTTCCGCCTTCTACCTCCCCGTGTCCAATATTCTGGAGCCCGGTATCTACCAGACAGTGCTGGGCGCGGAACCGCAGAGCGCCGCAGATCCCGGCACCTCCGCTCCCCCTACCTACGGCTCCGAGGGGGATCTGGAAGAGCCTGCTCCCACTTACAGCCTAGAGGAGCTTCTGGAGTCCATCCACGAGGCCGGGCTGTTTGCCGGCCTGGCTGGTTTTATCGACGAGGCTGTCTCCGGCAACGCCATCCAGACCTCCCCTGCAAAAACCCCGGCGGAAGCCCTGGCCAGTTACATCGCTCAGCTCATCTCCAAGGCTGGGTTGTTTGCCCTGTCCTTCCTGGTTATCCTTTTAGTGTGGTTTCTCGTGGGCCACATCCTGGATCTGACCTTCCACCTGCCCATCCTCTCCGCCGTCAATTTTGCCGGCGGGCTGGTCCTGGGCCTGCTCAAGGCCGCCCTCCTGGTGATCGTGCTGGTCTGGCTGGGTCAGCTGGCGGGCTGGATTCCCGCCCAGCCAGACACACCCCTGCTCTCCCTGTTTACCTTGCGCAGTCTGGGACAACTGCTCAACCAGCTCTTGGTCTGATCCCCGCACCCCGCAAGCCTGTATGATTCCTAGGCAGCTTTCCTGTGATTGGCCAGGAAATTCCTTTTCAAATCGTCAAAAATTTCCTGGCTAAAGTTCATGACCTATTCATATTTATCTGGTATGGTATGTCTCAAATGATATCCTGCCGAAAGGAGTTCCACTATGCAGCCTACTTTATGTACCCGCTGCCATAAGAATGTGGCAGTCATCTTTGTGACGAAAATTGAGCACGGCGAGACCAAGAACGAAGGGCTTTGCCTGAAGTGCGCCCGGGAGCTTGGCATCAAGCCGGTGGATGACATGATGAAAAAGATGGGCATCTCTGACGACGATCTGGAATCCATCTCCAATGAGATGCTATCCGCCTTTGGCGGTGCTGAAGATCCCGACGGCCTCGCGGCCGATTCGGAGGGCGACGGCGAGGACGACGACGGCCGTACCGCCACTTTTCCCTTCCTCAACCGGCTCTTCGGCGGCCAGAACCAAAAGCAGCCTACAGGCGAAGGGGAGCAGTCCCAGCGTCCCAGCCGAGAGGACAAGAGTGCCGGCGGCAAAGGCGAGCGGTCCCAAAAGCGCAAGTTTCTGGAGAACTACTGCATCTCCCTGACCAATAAAGCCGCCGAGGGGAAGCTGGACCGGATCGTGGGCCGGGAGAATGAGATCGAGCGCACCATTCAGATTCTCAACCGGAGGCAGAAGAACAACCCCTGCCTGATCGGCGAACCCGGTGTGGGCAAAACCGCCATCGCCGAGGGATTGGCCCAGCGCATCTTCACCGGCAGCGTGCCCTACAAGCTGCGGGACAAGGAGGTCTACCTGCTGGATCTCACCGCCCTAGTGGCTGGTACCCAGTTCCGGGGACAGTTTGAGTCCCGGATGAAGGGTCTGATTGATGAGGTCAAGCGTCTGGGCAACATCATCCTTGTCATTGACGAGGTTCACTCCATCGTGGGGGCTGGTGACGCGGAGGGATCTATGAACGCCGCCAACATTCTCAAACCCGCCCTGAGCCGGGGTGAGATCCAGGTCATCGGCGCCACCACCCTCACGGAGTACCGCAAGTACATCGAGAAGGATTCCGCCCTGGAGCGCCGCTTCCAGCCCGTCATCGTGGAGGAGCCCTCCATCGATGACACGGTGGAGATCCTCAAGGGCATCGCCCCCTATTACGAGGCCTTTCACAAGGTGACCATCAGCCCGGACATGTGCCGGCTGGCCGCCACCATGAGTGAGCGGTATATCACCGATCGGTACCTGCCCGATAAGGCCATCGACCTGATTGATGAGGCCGCCTCCGATGTCAACCTCCACAACAAGGACCTTGCCAGGCTGGCGGAAATTGAGAAAGAACTGGCTGACTACGCCAAAGAAATGGAGCTGGTGCTGGCCTCTACCAGCGGACAGGACGATCCTCGCATCCAGGAGTACCAGCGCCAGGAGCAGCGGCTCCAGCGCCAGCGGGATACCCTGGAGATGGCAGTGAGCCGGGACGACGCCGAGGCCCCCAACCGGGACGATCCCGCCTTCCAGGACCGTCAGGACGGCCGGCGGCGCCAGATCGGCGAGCTGCAGCGCCAGATCAATGACGTGTCTGCCCAGCGCCAGGCTATTCAAACCGAGAATAATGAGCGGGCTTATCAGCGTCTTGCTGAACTAAAGAGCCGTCAGGCCAAGCTTCAAGCGGAAAAAGAGGTCATCGAGGCCAAGGGAAACCCGCCCCTCACCGCCGCCCATCTCGCCCGGGTCATTGAGCTGTGGACCAAGATCCCCGCCAGCCAGATTCAGGAGCAGGAGTTCGAGCGGCTTGCCAAGCTGGAGGAGCGGCTCAAGACCCATATCATTGGCCAGGACGAGGCCAAGGTCGCTCTGTCGGTGGCGGTATACAACCATTATAAACGCATCTATTTCTCCACCGGC
>CAJLWS010000179.1 GCA_905210385.1 uncultured Eubacteriales bacterium
CTCGGCCCACAAGCGTGCGAGCCCCGTCCTTTGGGGTGAGTGCGACGCAGGGGGCTGCAACCTATCCATGGAAAAAGACTTTGTCTTTTTCCATGGCGCAAAATTCCCCGGCTCCACATGGGAGCCGGGGAATTTTCATGCTATTATGGAATGATTCGGAGGTTCAGCCCAGCAGCAGCTTGTCGTCCGCCTCGTCGGAGCCGGTGGCCTGGCCGAACTTGGCTAAAAGATCCTCCACGGTGAGCTTCTTCTTCTCCTCGCCGGAGATGTCCAGGGCGATCCGCCCCTCGTACATCATGATCAGCCGGTTGCCGTGGGCGATGGCGTCCCGCATGTTGTGGGTGATCATCAGGGTGGTCAGGCGGTCCCGCTGCACGATCTTCTCCGTGGCGTCCAGCACCTTGGCCGCCGTCTTGGGGTCCAGGGCGGCGGTGTGTTCGTCCAGCAGGAGCAGCCGGGGCTTGACCAGGCTGGCCATGAGCAGGGTGAGGGCCTGGCGCTGCCCGCCGGAGAGCAGCCCCACCTTGGCGGTCAGCCGGTCCTCCAGACCCAGGTCCAGGATCTTCAGCAGCTCCCGGTACTCCCCCCGCTCCGCCCGGGTGATGCCGGGGCGCAGGGTGCGCCGCGCCCCCCGCCGCCGGGCCAGGGCCAGGTTCTCCTCGATCTGCATGGTGGCGGCGGTGCCCGTCATGGGGTCCTGGAACACCCGGCCGATGTATTTGGCCCGCTTGTGCTCGGGCAGGCGAGTCACGTCCACCCCGCCGATGGTGATGGTGCCCACGTCGGGGAAGTAGGTGCCCGCCACTGTGTTGAGCAGGGTGGATTTGCCGGCGCCGTTGCCTCCGATGACGGTGACGAAATCTCCGTCCTCCAGGTGGAGGGAGACGTCCCGCAGGGCGATTTTCTCATTGATGGTGCCTGGGTTGAAGGTCTTGCTGACCCCTTGAATGTCAAGCATGGCTGGCCCCTCCTTTCCGCACACCCTTGGAGAAGTATCTGCCTTTCCAGTAGGGGATGGCCAGGAAGACGGCCACCACCAGGGCGGTGAGCAGCTTCAGGTCGGTGGACTCCAGACCCAGCCGGAGCACCAGGGTGATGACCACATAGTAGATGATGGCGCCGATGACGGCGGAGAGCAGCTTCAGGGCGAAGTTGCGGAACACCTTGCTCAGCAGCACCTCGCCGATGATGACCGCCGCCAGGCCGATGACGATGGCGCCCCGGCCCATGTCATTGGTGGCGCTGCCCTGGTACTGGGCCAGCAAGGCCCCGGACAGGGCCACCAGTCCATTGGACACCACCAGTCCCAGCACCTTGCCGAAGCTGGTGTTGATGCCCTGGGCCCGGGCCATGGCCTGGTTGGCACCGGTGGCCCTCAGGGCGCTGCCCAGCTCAGTGCCGAAGAACCAGTACAGCAGGGCGATGACCACCAGGGTGACGGGGACCAGGAGGACCAAAGGATTGTCCAGCCCCAGGCTGCGGATGAACCGGGAGGAGAGGAGCAGCTGGTCGTTGTCCACGCTGACGGCCAGGGTGGCCTTGGTGGTGGCAACGGGATCGCCGATGGCCATGATGCGCAGGTTGAGGGAGTACAGGGCCAGCTGGGTGAGGATGCCGGCCAAGATGGCGGGGATGCCGCAGGCGGTGTGGAGCAGGCCGGTGACCAACCCGGCCAGCATGCCGGCCAGGATGGCCATGAGCAGAGCCAGCCAGGGGTTCCAGCCCAGGGTGATGCACACCGCGCACACCGCCCCGCCGGTGGTGAGCGAGCCGTCCACCGTCAGATCGGCGATGTCCAGGATGCGGTAGGTGATGTACACGCCGATGGCCATGACGCCCCAGATGAGGCCCTGGCCCACCGCATTGGGCAGGGAGTTGAGAAAGGACAGCAGGAGATCCATGAACATTCCTCCAATGCTCTAAAGGAATAAAGTAAGGGCTCGTAATAGTATAGCAGAAAAGGAGCGAAATGAAAAGGGGGAAAGATGCCCGCTTTCTCACGATTGAGTGGGGGCAGAGCTTTTCCTTTTTGTTGGAATCGAATACAATGGGGGGTCGATTTTATTAGGAGGTAGCACACATGAAGACGCTAAAGTATCATTTTAAGTGGTTTGAAAAGGAGGATGGGCGCAAATGTTTCCGCGCGTCCCTCGGCCGGGACGGAAAACTCCGGCTGGGCAAAAACCTGCGCCAGGCCCTGCCGCGCTGTATACGGATTGGGTTTGACCCACGGCAGAAGGTGCTGGCCATTGCGGACGGGCACGGGGAAGGGGCTGACCTTCCCAAATATGGAGTGGTGAGCGCCCGGGGGCTGTCCTCCCAAATTACGTCCACAGGTTTGTGCCTGCCGCTCTCGTTCCTGTTTGCCCGGGATGAGAACACAGGGTATTTCTTGGGCAGAGTCCTACCCCGGAAATATAAAACGGAGGAGAGCGGCCGGCGGGAGTATGATGTGGATCAGCTTCTGATTCTCTATCGGCACGTTGTGGATTTCGCGGTCGGCGCCTGTGCCAAGAGTATGCCCCTGGAAGAGCGGAGGGCCTTTGCCGTGGAGGCGTTCCAGGCCGCAGTGCGCAGCTATTACCCTGGCCATGGGGAAATGGAGTCCTACCTGGAGGAATTCATACATCGTCGGTTAGTAGCGGAAAATAAGCGGTATGTCGCCACCTACGCGCAAAGGTCGCTGGATCAACCCTTGGCTGCCGATGGGGAGGGGAATCACGTTTGCCTCTATGACACGTTGGAGGCGTCTACCAGCGGGGGGATCGCGCAGTTGGAGGATCGGATCGCGGATGAGGCATTCTTCGCCAGCTTGTCCCAGCCGGAGCAGATGCTGTGGCAGATGCTTCAGGACGGATATTCTCTGGAGCAAATCACCCAGACGCTGAACCGGACGGAGGACCAACTCATGGCAATGGGGGAGGAGATTGCGGTCAAGCGCAAGGCATTTTATGATCTGGCCTGATGAAGGACCCGCCAGGCAGAGGGATGCTCCGGCAGCCCCGGAGGAGATGGCAGGAGCGCTTTTGGGGGTACACGAAATCCTTTCCTGGGCAGTACGCCGCCGGAAAGGGGGAGGCGTAGGGACAGGCGCCGGGTGCATACACTGCGACTGGAGGTGGTGAACATGTGGACGGCTTGGCTGCTGCTGATGCTCAACGGGCTGTTTTTCACCCTGCGCCTGGCGGGCAATACGGGATCCTTTCCCAAGGCGCTAAGCAGGGAGGAGGAGCAGGAGTGCCTGAAGCGGATGGCCCAGGGGGACGATGATGCCCGGGATAAGCTTATTGAGCACAATCTGAGACTGGTGGCCCACATCATTAAGAACGGATAAAGCGGAAGGAAAGAGAACCCGCAAACCCTTGATAGACAAGGAGTTGCGGGATCGGATAAGGGATAAAGCAAAAGGAAAGACTTTCTGGAAACGCAGCGGAAAGACCGTTTTTCGGGACTCTGGCCGGGATGTGATCTTCTGTTGGACCGCAAGGGTATAAAAGGCGCGACGGGGCGGGATATGAACCAGGGGAACATTCAGAAAAGAAAAAGCGGAAACAAGAATCAACCTTATACCCGCTCCAAATTCATTTGACGTTGTCCCCATAAGGGGTTAATTGAAAGACACGGGAAGATGCCTGCTGGTAACAAGCCCTCCCTGTTGTGGAGACCAAGACGGTCGCCACAACATATAAACTACATAGGACGAGTGAAACTACGCTTCACAAACCCGTGAGCCGTTCTGTTGCGACCAGACGGCTCACTTCTTTTTGTCACGGAACATGTTCCACGCCTGGATGATAATCCAGCCGATTGAAACGACCCAAAACAAATCTTAAGGAGGGCGCCGGGGAAATGATATGCTCCCTCTATGAGAGACAGTGAAATAAAACACTGTCAAACATAGAGGG
>CAJLWS010000180.1 GCA_905210385.1 uncultured Eubacteriales bacterium
AGCGGGAGAATTGCCCAAGGAACGCCTGTTTGAAGCCATGGCTGTACTAAACGCGTATACGCAGACCGTGCCTGTATACTGTGGAGACGTCCTCATACCGGTAGCCGAAGGCCTTTTGCAGCTGGACGAGCTGGTCTTTCGTGTAGCTGGGCACCTTCTTGTTGGGCACCTTCAGGCTGGACAGCGGAACCAGGTTGCGGTCCAGCCACTCCCCGTAGGGGTTGCGGGCGGCGTAGGTCTCCTTGAGCTCCTCGTCGTCGATCACCCGGCCGGCCACCGTGTCCACCAGCAGCATCTTGCCCGGCTCCAGCCGGGATTTTTTCAGAACGTGGACCGGGTCGACGTCCAATACCCCCACCTCGGAGGAGAGGATGAGCTGGCCCTCGTCGGTGATATAGTACCGGGAGGGGCGCAGGCCGTTGCGGTCCAGCACCGCCCCCACCTGGTCCCCGTCGGAGAACAGGATGGAGGCCGGGCCGTCCCAGGGCTCCATCATGGCGGCGAAGTACTGGTACATGTCCCGCTTGGCCCGGGACATGTTGGAGTCGTTCATCCAGGGCTCGGGAATGCAGATCATCACCGCCAGGGGCAGTTCCATCCCGCTCATCACCAGGAACTCCAGGGTGTTGTCCAGCATGGCCGAGTCGGACCCGGCCACGTTGACCACCGGGAACACCTTGTCAATGTCCTTGTCCCACACGGGGCTGTGCATGGTCTCCTCCCGGGCCAGCATCCGGTCCACGTTGCCCCGGATGGTGTTGATCTCCCCGTTGTGGAGGATGAACCGGTTGGGGTGGGCCCGCTCCCAGGAGGGGTTGGTGTTGGTGGAGAACCGGGAGTGGACCAGGGCGATGGCCGACTGGTAGTCCTCGTCCTGCAGGTCGGGGTAGAACTGCCGCAGCTGGCCCACCAGGAACATGCCCTTGTACACGATGGTCCGGCTGGACAGGGAGGGCACATAGGTGTTGTCGTTGGACTGCTCGAACTCTCGGCGGGCGATATACAGCCGCCGGTCAAACTCCAGTCCCCGGGCCACCTGGTCCGGGCGGCGGACGAAGGCCTGCTCGATCCGGGGCATCTTGTCCAGGGCCTTCTGGCCCAGCACCTCCGGGCGCACCGGTACTTCGCGCCAGCCGATGAACTCCATACCCTCCTTCTCCACGATGAGCTCGAACATCTTCTTGGCCTGGTTTCGCCGCAGGGTCTCCCGGGGGAAGAAGAACATCCCCACACCATAGTCCCGCTCCTCCCCCAGGGCAAAACCACACTGGGCTGCCGCCTTGGCAAAGAATCTGTGGGAGATCTGGAGCAGGATGCCCACGCCGTCTCCGGTCTTGCCCTCCGCGTCCTTGCCGGCCCGGTGCTCCAGCTTCTCCACGATTTTCAGGGCGTTGTCCACCGTCGCGTGGCTCTTGCGTCCCTGAATATCTACCACGGCGCCGATGCCGCAGTTGTCGTGCTCAAAGGCGGGGCTGTAAAGGGGCCCCGCCTGCTGCTGCTGTACCTTCATTGGCTCACCTTCTCTTCCATGTCTGAATCTGCCCTACTGCCCGACCTGCCGGCCGCACGGGGACAACGATATAAAAAACCAGCCCAAAGGAGAACACCGGGAGTCGCCCTGCACAGGCTTCCACTCCCGCCGCCCTCCTTTGGGCCAGCTGCTTTGATTGTTATCTCAGTACCGACTGAATGCGCTCCACCGCCTGGACAGCCTGTTGGGCCTCCCAAAAGGCGGTGACTCGGATATAGCCCTCCCCGCTGGGGCCGAAGCCTGCCCCGGGGGTGGTGACCACATGGGCGCGTCGGAGTAGCAGGTCAAAGAAGTCCCAGGAGCCCATGTCATGGGGCGTTTTCCCCCAGATATAGGGGGCGTTCACCCCGCCGTATACCTCCAGGCCGGCCCGGCTCAGCCCCTCCCGGATGACTCGGGCATTGCGCTGGTAGTAGGAAATCGTCTCCCGCACCTGCGCCTGCCCCTCCGGGGTATACACCGCCTGGGCACCCCGCTGCACCACATATGGGACCCCGTTAAACTTGGTGGTCTGACGCCGGTTCCACAGCGCGTTCAGGCTGACACCCTCCCGCTCCAGCTCCCGGGGCACCACAGTGTAGGCACACCGGGTGCCGGTAAAGCCCGCAGTCTTGGAGAAGGAGCGAAACTCAATGGCGCAGGTGCGGGCCCCCTCGATCTCAAAGATGCTGTGGGGCAGGTCGGGCTCAGAGATGAATGCCTCGTAGGCGGAGTCGTATAAAATCACGCTGCCGTTAGCGTTGGCCCAGTCCACCCAGGCCTTCAGCTGCGCTCGGGTGGCCATGGCACCGGTGGGATTGTTGGGGAAACACAGGTAGACCATGTCCGCCCGTCCCTCTGGGATGGCAGGGACAAACCCGTTCTCTCTCACGCAGGGCAGGTACACCAGCCTGGACCACCGCCCAGTAGCGGGGTCGTAGTCCCCTGCCCTGCCCGCCATGGCATTGGAGTCCACGTACACCGGGTAGACCGGGTCACACACCGCCACAACGTTGTCCGGACCAAAGATGTCTCCGATGTTGCCGCAGTCACTTTTGGCCCCGTCGGAGACAAAGATCTCCTCCGGGTCCACCGCCACCCCCCGGGCGCGGTAGTCATGCTCCGCAATGGCCTGGCGGAGAAAATCGTACCCCTGCTCGGGCCCATAGCCATGAAAACCGCCCGACGTTCCCATCTCCGCCACCGCCCTGGCCATGGCCTGGGTCACCGCGGGGACCAGCGGACGGGTCACATCCCCGATCCCCAGCCGAATGAGCGGGGCGTCCGGATTCTCCCGGCTGTACGCCGCCACCCGCCTCCCGATCTCGGAGAACAGGTAGCTGCCTGGCAGCTTAGAAAAATTGGGATTGATCTGGACCATAGGCATCCCTCCCCGACGGTTTTTCCCTTTAGAGTATCAAAACGGATAGGTTTATTTTACAATAAAGCTCCCGGTGGGTCAATCGGCAAGTTCACCATCAAACACGGCTACTGTAGCCCCAGTCATGTACATATGTCCATCGCTGGACGACCATTCCACCTCCAGGCTGCCCCCCGGCAGGTAAACCCGGGCCAATCGCTCCACCCGTCCCTCCGCCATCATGACTGCTGCCGCCGCACACGCTCCGGTGCCGCAGGCCAGGGTCTCCCCACTGCCCCGCTCCCAGACACGCATCTCCAGTTCCTGGGGGTTCCTCACCCGGACAAACTCCACGTTGGTTCCTCCGGGAAAGCAGGGAAGACGCTCCAGCTCTGATCCAACCTCTGCCAGATCCAGGCTCTTCAGATGCTCCGTCTCAACTACAAAGTGTGGGTTCCCCATGGAGGCAGGCGTCCCCCGATAGGATCGGCCCAAAGCGAAAACCGTGCGCGAGGCGCCCACCGCCGGTTTCCCCATATCCACGGTTGCCTCAATCACTTCGCCCTGATCCAACCGCAAGCAAACCTGGCGCATCCCGGCCAGGGTCTCGATCCGCAGGGTGGTCCTGCTGGTCAGCCCCTTATCGTACACGTACTTGCCCAGGCAGCGGATGCCGTTGCCGCACATCTCCCCCTCCGAGCCGTCGGCGTTGAACATTCTCATGGCAAAGTCCCCTGTCTGGGAGGGGCAAACGCAGATTAGCCCATCTCCTCCCACACCGAAGTGCCGATCTGAAAGTTTCCTGGCCAGGCTGGCAGGGTCCTCCGGCATGTCTTCCATGCAGTTCAGGTAGATATAATCATTGCCCAGGCCGTGCATCTTGGTAAATTTCATATCCCGTCCCCCCAGCATATTCAGGTGCTTCTCCATAGATATGCTGAGGGGCGGCAGTGCAGACTGAACCGCTACCCGTCAAGAGGACAGTGAAAAAATATAAAGTTTTCCTGGCCAGC
>CAJLWS010000181.1 GCA_905210385.1 uncultured Eubacteriales bacterium
CCGCCCGCGCCGTGGGCGGGGCCTGCCACTGCAACCCCATTGCCATCATCCAGCCCTGCCACCGGGTAGTGGGTGCCAACGGCTCCCTCACCGGCTACGCCGGGGGGCTGGATCGCAAGCGGGCCCTGCTAGAACTGGAAGGCGTCTTCCCTTTACATCCTGTCTCACTCAAAGAATTCTGAGAATCTTTTAAATATGAAAAGAGCGGAGGGGCGTGAACGCTTCCCTCCGCCTTTCTCATATTTTCAAAAAGGAGCTTAAATCCAGGACTGCTCCTCCTCCAACTCGTCCCGAGCCTGGCGGGACATCAGGGCTCGGAGCACCTCATGTGGGTCCTTCTCCTCATACAGTACTTCATAAGCGCCGAAGGTGATGGGCATCTCCACACCGGCCTTGTCCGCCAGTTCCTTGGCGCTTGCGGCGGCGTAGTAGCCCTCCACCACCGCACCTCCAAGTTCGTCCATGGCCTGATGGATGGTGCGGCCCTGGCCCACCAGGATGCCCGCCCGGCGGTTTCTGGAGTGCATGGAGGTACAGGTAACGATCAAGTCGCCCAGTCCTGCAAGACCCGCAAAGGTTTCCTTCCGGGCTCCCATCGCCACCCCAAGGCGGGCGATCTCCGTCAACCCCCGGGTCATGAGCATGGCCTTGGTGTTGTCCCCATAGCCCATACCGTCGCAGCAGCCAGCGCATAGAGCGATCACGTTTTTCATGGCGGCGCCCACTTCCACCCCCACAATATCCGGGGAGGTATAGATGCGCAGCCTGCTGTTCATGAACATTTCTTGAACCAGCACCGCCGCCTGGCGGCTCTCTGAGGCCACCACCACGGCAGTGGGCACCCGTCGTCCCACCTCCTCGGCATGGGATGGACCAGAGAGCACCACCACAGGACACTTGCCGCTCAGCTCCTGCTCCACCACCTGATGGAGCAGCAGGGAGGTACCCTTTTCAATGCCCTTGGAGGCCAGCACCACTGGGGTTCCCGGGTCGGCCAGGGCAGCGAGCTTTTGAGCGGTCTCCCGGATGGCAAAGGACGGGGTGACAAGAACAATCACTTGACACTCTTTCACACAGGTAAGATCTGCCGTCAACTCCAGTTCTTCCGGCAGGCGCACCCCCGGAAGCATAGGGTTTTCCCGGCGCTGTCGCAGCACATCACTCTCCTCCCGGGTATGGCTCCACAGAGTCACCTCATGGCCGTTTTCCAGCAGCACCAGAGCCAGGGCAGTGCCCCACGCGCCGCTTCCAATCACTGCCGCTCTCATGCCTCTTCCTCCCTATCGGACGGCTGTAGATCGCCGTCTCTCTCAGCTTCTTTCCCACCGGCTTCTGCAGTCTCATCCGGAACTTCCGTTTCTTCCTCCGCCTGCGGCGCCGACTCCTCTCTCTGGTCTAACGCTTCCTCCACCGTCTCGGACGGCGCTTTTTTATGCAGTGCGAACTTGGACTCTGTACCCTTTACCAATCGGACAATATTGCCCCGATGTTTCCACAGGATGAGCCCTCCAATCAAAACAGCCATCAGGGTAATGAGGGTGTCCTGATAGACAAAGCCGGACACAAATGGGAAGGACAGCCCAGTCCAGCAGGAGCCCAGGGACACATACTTGGTGATGCCGGCCAGGATGAGAAACCCTCCCCAGACCACCAGGGCCACCCGCCAGTCCAGCATCAGGGCAATGGCACCACCAGACAGGATTCCCTTGCCCCCCCGGAACTGGAACGTGCAGGGATACATGTGCCCCAACAGGCAAAACAGCCCTGACCAGTACTTGCCCAAAGGGACCAACACCGGGGAGAGAATTCCGGCAATCCAGGCAGAAAACAACACTGAGACCACCGCCTTGACCACGTCGGATAGGATGACCGCCAGGGTGAGAGGCCCGCCAAAGGTACGGTAGAAATTAGTCAGCCCCGCGTTTCCGCTACCGTGGGAGCGCACGTCGTCCCGAAGAATGTAGCGCGAGACCACCACCGCACCATTGAAGCAACCAAGGAAATAGGACACCACCGCCGTGCCCAGAGCCGCCAGGGCTAGCCAGCCTCCGGTCACCCCGGACTGCTGAATCATCTGAGAGAGCATAGGCTCAATCCTCCTTATACTATTTCCACAGAACCACATATGGTTCTACGCCGCAGATCATATGCCTGCAGCCTCCGCAGGGTATGCGGCGGGAATCGACCGTGCAATGCCGCTCTTATAAAACCATTGTCTGGTTTTATAAGAGCGGTTGACCATGCGCAAGGAAAACCGTTCTTTGAGTTTTCCGTTAAGAATCAGCATTGTCGCCCTTCTGCCGGATGGTGATGCGCACCGGGGTACCCATCAGGCCGAAGGTATTTCGAATCTGGTTCTCCAAATACCGTTGGTAGGAAAAATGGAACAGTTTGGCATCGTTGCAGAAGATCACAAAGTGGGGAGGCTTCACCCCAATTTGGGTCATATAGTAAATCTTCAGCCGGCGGCCCTTGTCCGTAGGGGGCTGCACCCGCGTCTGTGCATCAGCCAGCACCGAGTTGAGCACACCGGTGGGGATGCGCATGGATGCCTGATTGACCACACTCTGGATCAGTTGGAACAGTTGGCCCACCCGCTGTCCCGTCAGGGCAGAGATAAAGAGGATGGGGGCATAGGTCATATAGGCCAGATCCCTGCGGACGGCCTCCTCCATGCGCTTCATGGTCTTGTCGTCCTTGTCCACCGCATCCCACTTGTTGACCACGATGACGCAGGCCTTACCCGCCTCATGGGCCAGGCCTGCCACCTTGGTGTCCTGCTCGGTGACCCCCTCGTTGGCGTCGATCATGATAAGGCACACGTCACTGCGTTCGATGGCCATGGTAGCTCGGAGGACAGAAAACCGTTCAACTCGGTCATCCACCTTGGATTTTTTTCGCATACCTGCGGTGTCGATGATCAGATACTTTCCCGTCTCGTTCTCCAGGTAACTGTCCACTGCGTCCCGGGTAGTGCCTGCCATGTTGGACACGATCACCCGCTCCTGTCCCAGCATCCGGTTGACCAGGGATGACTTGCCTACATTGGGTTTTCCAATAATGGCCACCTTGATCACATCATCCTCTGGCTCCTTTGCTTCCTCGGGGGGAAAGTACTGGAAGCAGGCGTCCAACAGATCGCCGGTACCATGGCCGTGAACCGCGGACACAGGATAGGGATCCCCTAGCCCCAGGTTGTAGAACTCATAGATATCCGGATCGGTGGGTCCGGTGGCGTCCATCTTATTCACCGCCAGCACTACCGGCTTACCAGAGCGTTGGAGCATCCCGGCAACCTCCTGATCGGCGGCGGTCATCCCAGTTTTGATGTCGCATACAAAGACGATGACGGTAGCAGCGGCAATGGCGATCTCTGCCTGCTCCCTCATGAAGGACAGAATCTGGTCATCGGTGCCCGGCTCAATGCCGCCGGTATCCACCAGGTCAAAGGTCCGGCCCCGCCATTCCGCCTCAGCATACAGCCGATCCCGGGTGACGCCGGGGGTATCCTCCACGATGGACAAGCGTTTCCCTGTAAGCTTGTTGAACAGCATGGACTTCCCCACGTTGGGCCGTCCTACAATGGCCACCAGAGGTTTTGGCATAGTGATACCTCCTATTCCAATCAGGCAAAACCTGAAAAAATCAATTCATTATAGTATAGCAAATTCAGAGAAAAAAAGAAAGGGGTTTCCGGGAATTCCCATAGCATCCGGTAGAATCTCCAGACCTTTCAGGATTCCCCCCCAATCTCATCTCCCGCGTATTCAGAACCCCCACCGCATCCCTGGCAGGCCGCCTGCGGGCCACTCTGTATGCAAGCCCATTGGGCACGAGCCGGAAAAACCCGCCGCAGAAGCT
>CAJLWS010000182.1 GCA_905210385.1 uncultured Eubacteriales bacterium
CTCCCCCTGGACACGCTCTTTGGGTACTTTCTCTGGTGTAAGAGAAAGTACCTCGCCCGCCGGTGCGAGAACCGGCAATCAAGAAAGGAGCGATGCCCATGCTGCCCCAAGACCCCATCCTCCTGCTCAGCGTGGTGAACACCAGGCTGCGGGATGAGTATGAGAATTTAGACGAGCTGTGCGCCAGCCTGGGCGCGAACCGGGCGGAGCTGGAGGACAAGCTGGCTGCCATCGGATACACCTATGATCCCGGACAAAACCAGTTCCGGTGACGTAAGGAAGGAGAGCGCAAGATGAACAAGGTAAAGATCACGGTATTAAAGACCACCCTGGACGAGGAACTGGCAAAAGAGTATGGGGCGGAGGGCCTCACCGCCTGCCCCATGATGAAAGAGGGCCAGGTGTTCTACGCCGACTACGCCAAGCCGGAGGGCTTCTGCGACGAGGCGTGGAAGGCCATCTACCAGTACGCCTTCGCCCTGGCCCACGGGGCGGGGAACGACGTGTTCTACTACGGGGACTGGATCCGCAAGCCCGGGGTGGCCATCTGCTCCTGCAACGATGGCCTGCGGCCGGTGATCTTCAAGCTGGAGGTCACCGACGAGACCTCGGTGATCGACTACACCCCGGTGCGCTGAGAGGAGGAGACAGCATGAAGGTGGAATTTTCCCAGCTGGAGGAGACGGTGATCCCCAACTTCATGAGGGGCGAGGGATCTGTCCGGGCCAAGATGCGGGTGGACGGCAACGGCAAGATCATGCGCGGTGTGCTGGAGCCCGGCTCGTCCATCGGCCTGCACACCCACGAGACCAGCAGCGAGATTGTCTACATCCTGTCCGGCACGGGGAAGGCCCTGTATGACGACGGGGTGGATCTGCTGGCTCCCGGCGACTGCCACTATTGCCCCAAGGGTCACAGCCACAGCCTCATCAACGACGGGGACCAGCCGCTGGAGTTCTTCGCGGTGGTGCCCAACCAATAAACCAAGATTAAGGAGGGAAAAACATGTCAGACTGCCTGTTTTGCAAGATCGTGGCCGGGGAGATCCCCAGCAACAAGGTGTACGAGGACGACACGGTGTATGCCTTCTATGACATCGATCCCCAGGCGCCCACCCACTTCCTGGTGATCCCCAAGACCCATATCGGGTCCTGCGGGGACATCACCCCGGAGAACGCCACGGTGGTGGCCCACTGCTTCGCGGTGATCTCCAAGGTGACGAAGGGCCTGGGCATCACCGACTTCCGGGTGGTGTCCAACTGCGGCCCCCAAGCCGGACAATCTGTGCCGCACCTGCACTTCCATGTCCTTGCCGGAAGGGACATGACCTGGCCGCCGGGCTAAGGTTCGGCGAAAGCGGCGAATAGACGGGAACAGGTCCCCGGCGCGGGTGCGCCGGGGACTTTGCAAATTTAGCTTGACAGTATTTAGCTAAATAGCTATAATAGAAAATGATGAAGGGAGGCGGACGCAGTGAAGGACGACTTTTTCCAGGCCCTGTCCCACCCCTGCCGGAGGGAGATCATCCGGCTGCTGAAGTGGAAGAACCTCACCGCCGGGGAGATTGCCGGGCACTTTCCCATCGCCCAGCCCACGGTGTCCCGGCACTTAGAGGTGCTGAAGAACGCGGGCATCATCACCAGTCAGCGCCGGGGCAACCAGATCGTCTACTCCCTGGACCTGTCCATGGTGCAGGAGATGATGGTGGAGATCATGGCCCTGCTGGGCCGGGGAGAGGAGGGGGCGGCCTGTGACGCTGAGGGGTAAGCGCTGGGTGCTGTTTGGGGGCAGTCTGGTTTTCCTGACTGCCAGCCTCCTCCTGCCGGGGGAGATGGGCAAGCTGGCGGTGCTCCTGCTGGGGGCGGCGGCCCTGCTGGTGCTTCTCTACCGGAATATGGGGGAGCTGACCGGGGTGGAGGAGGGCAATCCCAAGCTGGGGCTGCTCCAGCAGACGGTGCTCTTCACCTTCGGATTTCTCGCCCTGGCGGTAGGGGCGGTGTGGCTGGTTGCGACGGACCGGGTGGGCGAGCGGCAGGAGGAGCTGCTGGCGGCGGGGCTGTTGTGCGTGTTTATGGTGTATTTGGGCAATATTGCACCCCGGCTGCCCTTCAACCGCTATGTGGGTTTCCGCCTGCCCTGGACAGTGACCGACGAGGATACCTGGATCGTGTGCCACCGGCTCATCAGCTACCTGACCCTGCCTGCGCTGGTGCTCTACGTGGCGGGGGTGCTGGCCCTGCCGGGAAGGGTCGTTCAGGTGACCATTGTGGCGATGCTGGTGTGGGCGGGGATTCCCGCGGCCCTGTCCGGCCTGTTCTTCTACCGAAAATTTCATCCCAAGACATGAGAATGCCGCCCGGAACATCCGGGCGGCATTCCTGCGAGTGGGCGGTCAGCCCACCGGCTGCTTCTGGCTTTTCTGGTACTGCTCCCAGGTGTGGAAGGTGTTGTCCCGGGGGGTGTCCCGGAGGATGACCCGGGGAGCCGCCAGCACCACGGTGGCGTTGGCGGGCACGTCGAAGGTGACGGCGCAGTTGGCGCCGATGCGGGCGTTGTCGCCGATGGTGACGCCGCCGATGATCTTGGCCCCGGCGCCGATGTACACGTTGCTGCCGATCACCGGCGCACCCTGGCCCCGGCTGTCTGCCAGGGTGTTGGAGCCGATGGTCACTTGGTGAAAGATGGTGCAGCCCGGACCAACCTTTGCCCCGTAGGAGATGAAGATGCCCGCCAGCCCGTGGGGGGTGGCGAAGGGGGAAATGGTGTCCAGGCAGGGGATGAGGGCGTTGTGCCGGTCGGCGATCCTCTGGTTGGCGTGGACGTACAGGGGGGTGAACCACCGCCGCCAGCCCTTAGGGTGGACGATGTATTCCCGGTTGCGCCAGAATTTGGCCACCGGGTCGGGGAAGAGCCGGCGCTTGAGCTTTCTCAGCAGGTTCCACATGGGATGAATCGCCTCCGTCGCGGGGAATTCTCTTTCCCCTTATCATAATGCGTACGGAACAAAGCCGCAAGCCTTGAAAGCCAGGGCTTTCAAGGCCAAATGGCTTTGTTCAAATGCAAGGTTTTCCAGCGATTTTGCGCAAAAGCCTTGTGCTATCAGATATTATCATAGCGGATTGGGATGGGATAGTCAATGAAAATGGGAGAGGGAGAAGGACTTAAAGGATTTTTAATCGTTTTCCCCATTGCAACTTAAGGGATCCCTTGGTAGGATAGAGGGGAACGATGAAAAGGGGAGGACCGCCATGAACACCATTCTGATCTGTGACGACGACCGGGACATCGTCTCGGCCCTGAAGATCTACCTGACCAGCGAGGGCTACCAGACGGTGGAGGCCTACAACGGGGAGGAGGCCCTGGCGGCGGTGCAGCAGGGGAACATCGACCTGATCCTCATGGACGTGATGATGCCCAAGTTGGACGGTATCCGGGCTACCGCCAAGCTCCGGGAGGAGGGGAACATCCCCATCATCCTGCTCACTGCCAAGAGCGAGGACTCGGACAAGGTGCTGGGGCTGAACATCGGGGCGGATGACTACATCACCAAGCCCTTCAACCCCATCGAGGTGCTGGCCCGGGTGAAGAGCCAGCTGCGCCGGTACACCAGCCTGGGGGGCAAGAGCCAGGCCGATCAGGAGGGGGTGCTGCGCAACGGCGCGCTGGTGATGGACGACGGGGCCAAGACGGTGACGGTGGACGGGGAGAACGTGAGCCTCACCCCCATTGAGTACAACATCCTGCGCCTGCTTCTGAAGAATCCCGGCCGGGTGTACTCCACCGCCCAGATCTATGAACAGGTGTGGAACGACCCGGCCCTGGGCTCGGAGAACACAGTGGCGGTACACAT
>CAJLWS010000183.1 GCA_905210385.1 uncultured Eubacteriales bacterium
CTCCCCCTGGACACGCTCTTTGGGTACTTTCTCTGGTGTAAGAGAAAGTACCTCGTCTGCCGGGACGAGACCCGGCGAACTCGTCGCCGCAAAGTCCGCTTTGCTCCGTTTCCACCTGTCGGTGAAAACTGCGTGCGCTCCCTTGCGGCTCCTCTCCCCACAAAAACCGCTTCGCTGGGTTTTTGCGGGGACCCCAGATGCCCGCCGGTGCGGGACCCGGCAAAAAAATATCCCCCTTCCGGGGGATATTTCTATTTTACCCCCAACAGCAGGGGCTGCAGCTGCTTACCCTCCAGAGCGGCCTGGATGGTCTGAGGTACCAGGGAGAAGTCGGCTACCAGGGAGGTGGGCTTACCCCGGCAGTCATCCTGGCCAAAGGGAACGAAGTACACGTTCTTTCGGGCCAGAAGGGTCCCAATATTGGGGGCTGCGGCGCTCAGCCCGTCATTGGTTGCCACGGCGACGACCAGAGGCCTGCCGTTGCGCAGGTGGGCCTTGGCCGCCATGGTCACGCTGGTGTCGGTAACACCATGGGCCAACTTGGCCAGGGTGTTGCCCGTGCAGGGGCAGATCACCAGCACGTCCAGCAGCCCCTTGGGGCCGATAGGCTCGGCCTGCTCCACCGTGGCGATGACCCGCCTGCCGCAGATGCGCTCCATCTCCCGCATGAAGTCGTGGGCGTTTCCGAACCGGGTGTCGGTGGCCGCCACCCGCTCGGAGACGATGGGTATCAGGTTGGTATACCGGGCAGCGGTAGCCTCCAGGGCGTCCAGCCCCCGGCTCAAGGTGCAGAAGGATCCGCAGAAGGCGAATCCAACCGTCAGCTGTTCCATGCTCACACTCCTAACTCTTCCATGATATGATAGACAGTTTCCTTGATGTACCGCCCCGAGGTGACAGGAGCTACTTTCCCCGGCAGGGACAAGGCCCAGATCACTCGCACCCCCAGGGCGGCGGCGCTGGCCATGTCCACGCCCCCCGGCCGAGAGGCCAGGTCAATGATCAGCGCGCCCTCCTTCATGGCCGCCAGTTCTTCAATGCCCAGCACAGGCGCAGGGACGGTGTTCACCACCAGGTCAAAGGAGCACAGCCACTCCCCCAGTCGCTCCAACCCCTCCGCCTCCAGCCCCATGCCTTGGGCCATGGCCCGCTGGGGGTAGCTGCGGGCTGCCACCCAAGTCCGAGCCCCCAGAGCCCGCAGGCGGGGGGCCAGCGCCCGGCCCAGCCGGCCGAATCCCACCACCAGTGCCCGGGCATCATGGAGGGTGACGGGCAGCTCCTCCATGGCGATCTGGATGGCTCCCTCCGCCGTTGGTACAGCGTTGAGCACCGCCAGCTCCTCCCGGGCGAAGTAGTCCCGCAAGACCAGCCCCCGCCCCTCCGCCAGTTCTCTCAAGCGGGGTCCAACCATCCCGGCGCACAGCAGCTGCCCGGGACGCAGGGCATCCACGATTTCCCCCAGCGGGCAGGAGGCGGCGGACAGCGGCGCGTTGAGCCGCCCCTCTCCGTCGGCGGCAGGCAGGGGGAGGATGACGCAGTCGGCCAGCCGCGCCCCCTCCAGAGTTTTTTCGCACGCCATCCCCTCCCCCTGCTCCAAGGCAAAGGTATGTACTCCGTGTCCGTCATCGGCCAGCAGTCCCGCCAAGGCAGCCTGACGGGGATCCCCGCCGATGACCCAAAAATTTTTTGTCCGCAGCATAGAAACCTCCCTGTCCGTTGGGGATGACCCCCCTGTGTCCTCAGTTCAGTGTATTCTCCGCCGGCGTAATGGGTTCCGGCGGCCCCCTCCCCTTGACTTGTCCGGCAATTCTGCTATGATAGGAGAAAAAGCCGCTGCAATTTCGCACCACGGGAGGGATGGTTATGGCGCAGTATGATCCCATGCGGCACCGGATGTTCGGCAGTCTTCAGGAGGCCTATGATCGCCTACAGGCCATCGTCAACTGCTCCCATGACGGCATCTACATCACCGACGGGCAGGCCAACACCCTATGGGTCAACCCTGCCTACCTGTCCATCAGCGGTCTGCGGCAGGAGGACGTGGTGGGCAAAAGCATGTGGGACCTGGAGCGCAGCGGCATCATCAGCCAGTCGGGTACCCTGCTGGCCATCGCCCAGCGGCAGGCCGTCACCCTGGAGCAGACCTTCCGCACAGGCAAACGGGCACTGATCACCAGCACCCCGGACTTCGCCCCGGACGGGCAGATCGTGATGGTGGTCACCAACGTACGGGACATGACCGAGTATTACGACCTGCAGGAGAAGTACCGGCAGACGGCGGAACGCTACCGCTCCGAGCTGGAGCTGGCCCGGCGGCAGTTCACCGGTTCCGACCTGATCGCCGCCGATCCCAACACCCTGGCCGTCCTCAGTCAGGTGGACCGGGTGGCCGCCCTGGACACCACCGTGCTGCTCACCGGAGAGACCGGAGTGGGCAAGGAGAAGTTCGCTCACTATATCTATAAGAACAGTGTCCGGCGGCAGGAGCGGTTTCTCCCCATCAACTGCGGCGCCATCCCTCCTACCCTCATAGAGAGCGAACTGTTCGGCTATGAGCAAGGGGCTTTTACCGGGGCCAGCCGCCATGGAAAGATGGGCGCGTTCGAGCTGGCGGACAAGGGCACCATCTTCCTGGACGAGATTGGGGAGCTGCCCCTGGATATGCAGGTCAAGCTGCTGCGGGTGCTCCAGGAGCGTCAGATCCAGCGGGTGGGCGGCACCCGCTCCATTCCCGTGGATATCCGAGTCATCGCCGCCACCAACCGGGACCTGTCCGAAATGGTGCGCTCCAAGGCCTTCCGGGAAGACCTGTTCTATCGTCTCAACGTGGTACCTATCACCATCCCGCCCCTGCGGGAGCGGCCGGGGGATGTGCTGCCCTTTCTCCACTGCTTCCTGGAGGAACTGAACAAGAAGTACGGCTTCCACAAAGAGTTCTCTACCTCCGCCCTCCAGGCCATGGAACGCTATCCCTGGCCGGGCAACGTGCGGGAGCTGAAGAACGTGATCGAGCGGGTGGTCATCCTGTCCGATTCCAATCTGATCCTCGCTTCCGACCTTCCTTTCTCCACCCGGGAAGCCGCCCCCGCTCAGGTGGGAGACCTGTCCAAGCCGGTGGATCTGCGCTATGAGACGGCCAAGTTCGAGTACGAGTACATCCAGAAGGCCTACGAGAAGTACGGCAACGTGCGCTCCGCCGCCGCCAGCCTGGGCATGGACTCGTCCACCTTCGTGCGCAAGCGGAGGAAGTACCAGGAGCTGCTGCGAAAATGAAACTTGCTGTATTTTTGCAGCAAATCTGGTTAATCCCTTGCAATTTCTTGTTTTTTACGCAGTTCTCATCCCCCATTGCTGCAAAAACGCAGCAATGGGGGATGGGTTTTTGTGAATCCTGCCTGAAATTAGCCGGAGAATTTTCCCCGGTTTTTTCGGAAAGCTGGCACGCCGGATGCAGACTATAAGGTTCAGAATGGCCGGGCCGGCCGGATGGGCCCCCGGCGGCCGGCCGCTCCAAGGAAAGGGAACCACACATCAGGAAGTTTAGGAAGAGAGGGGTATTCAAACATGGAAGAAACCCGCATTTACCAGTCCCCCATCCGGGTCAAGGCCTCCGCCATCGTGCTGGCGGTGTGCATCGCCCTCATGATCATCACCGCCGCGGTGGGCCACATGATCCAGACCAGCTGGGGCACCGTGTCCACCCAGGAGATCACCTTCACCACCGACGTGGGCGCCACCGTCCACGCCAAGCTGTACGTCCCCGAGGGGGCCACCGCCGAGACGCCCGCCCCCGCCGTCATCCTCTGCCACGGC
>CAJLWS010000184.1 GCA_905210385.1 uncultured Eubacteriales bacterium
GGCATGGGGCCGTCAACCCCGCCCCCCAACCTCTCAGGAGCTTTCCATGTTGACAGACCCTATTGCGGACATGCTCACCCGCATCCGCAACGCGCATCTGGCCCTGCATAAAGATGTGCAAGTGCCGCGCTCAAAAATGAAGGAAGCGCTGGCCGCCATCCTCAAGCAGGAAGGCTATGTGGAAGACGTGGCTGTGGCCGATAAAAACATCACCATAGCCCTGCGCTACGAAAAGGGCCGGCCCGTCATCACCGGGCTCAAGCGCGTGAGCACGCCCGGTCGCCGGGTGTATGTGGGCGCGCACCAGATCCCCAGGGTGCAGAACGGCCTCGGCATCTGCATATTGTCCACGTCCAGCGGTGTGCTGGACGGTATGACCGCCCAAGAAAAGAAAGTGGGCGGCGAACTTTTGTGCGAAATCTGGTAGGCGGTGCACCATGTCGAGAATAGGTAGACTGCCCATTCCCGTTCCTAATGGCGTTGACGTCAAGATCGGAACGGATGTTGTGGAAGTGAAGGGCCCCAAGGGCACGTTGCGCACCCCTGTCTGCCCCCTGCTTAAGTATGAACTGGCCGACGGCCACCTGACCCTCACCCGTGTGGACGACGAGCGCCACACCCGCGCCCAGCATGGGCTGCGGCGTACGCTGCTGGCCAACTGCATTGAAGGCGTGACCAAGGGCTTTTCCAAGGGCCTGGAAGTCATCGGCGTGGGCTACCGCGTGGCGGTGAAGGGCAATTTGATTGAGCTTTCTGTGGGCTATTCCCACCCCGTGGTGGTGGATCTGCCCGATGGCATTACGGCGGCGGTGGCGGGCCAGGTGCTCACCCTCTCCGGCATTGACAAGGAGCTGGTGGGCGAAATGGCCGAAACCGAACAGGGCCTCTATCAGATGAAGGACCTCGTGTACGGAAACTACTTCCTGCATGAGAAGGAAAGCCCGGAATTTTTCCAGCGCGACGAAAATTATTACCCCTTCTCCATCACGGAAAACGGGGCCGTTGTGCGGATCGAAACCGAAGCTGGCGTGGGCTTCCTCAACAAAGCGCAGACCGGTTCCCTGAAGGTGGTAAAGACAGCCGACGATGACAAGATCGAGGGCCGCACCTTCAAAATCACCGGTACCGACTTCATGGGCAACCCCTATGAGCAGGAATTCCAGACGGATGAGAACGGCGAAATCAACGTCGAGCTCCGTGTGGGCGAATACACCGTAGCTGAAGCAGCTGGCGAGGACGCCGAAAAGTACATCCTGCCCGATGACCAGACCGTAGGAATCAAGGCGGGAGAAACCACAACCGTCAAGATGCACAACAAGCTGGTACCGGAAGTGCCTACCGTTCCGCAGACCGGCGATAGCCCGTGGATGCCTGCTGTTTTGATCGGCCTTTCCGTGCTGGCGGTTTTGTCAGGCGGCGGGCTTCTTGCCCTGCGCTTTGCAGGCAAAAAGAAAAAGGACACAGGCGATGAGGATCAGGGCGCAGAAGAATGAGAGCCTTCCTGAAAGGATTTTGTATTGGCCTTTTGTGCCTGAGCCTTTTGGGGCTTCTCTGGTTTCTGGTGCTCCAGCCGGGGCTGACTAATGGAGAAGCACAGGCCCTTAAGGAAGAATACGCACAGCCCCTCCCCGGAGAAACCTCCGGGGAGTTACCGGCTGGGAAAGAACAGCCGGAACCGGAATTCCTTGTGGACCTTTCCGCCCTGCAGGCCGAATACCCGGATATCAAGGGCTGGATCTCCATCCCCGGCACCTGTGTGGATTACCCTGTTCTGCAGAGCAGTGCCGATGCACCTGAATACTATTTGCGGCGGACCTACAAGGGCGAGCATCGTACTGCCGGAAGCATCTTTTTTCAGTGGGACTGTTCCCCGGAAAGCAAAAACCTTGTAGTCTACGGGCACAACATGAGCGACGGGACCATGTTCGCTGTTCTACAAAAGATGGCGGACGAAGCCTTCCGAAAGGAGCATCCCAAAATCCTCCTGCAGACCAGCGACGGGCTGCGGGAATACCGCATTGCGGCTGTGCTGAAAACCGATATCCAAAAGCTCCCCTTTAACCGCACCGAATTTGCGGACGATGCGGATTTCCTGTCTTTTCAGAAGGAGCTCTTCGCGCAGTCGCTCTGCAAAACCGAAACCATACCCGGCGCGGACCGCCGCCTGCTGACGCTTGTCACCTGTTCCTATGAATGGGAAAGCGCCCGCACGGTAGTCGTCGCCGCAGAAGTGAGGTGAGAATCGACCTATGGAACCAAAAGCCATTATTTTGATTGTCTTATGCGCTGTCATTTTAGGCGGCCTTGTTTTCCTGCACATCCGCAACCGAAGGAAGAAATAGCGGAAGCGTTTAACCGGGCGGGGGCCACAGGGCACCCGTCCATATTTTTTATAACACAGGAGGGATTGATTGAAGAAAACCGGATTGTTAGACCTTTTAGCCGAGCAGCACCGCACCTTTATCTCCAACCTGCGCCTGCTGCCGGAACTCAAGTGGGCGGCCCTTGGCGATTTGTACCGCATGGAGAATAAAGAACAGTATCCCCTAAAGGAATGGGAAGAAGCCGTATCCTACCTGTTGGGCTGCGAGGTACGCTTTAACAATTACGAGGAAATCGGGAAAAGCCTCAAGCCCTTTTCCCTGCAAGTGAGGTAAACGAAGGCAATGCTGAGTATACGCCCGATTTCCATTAAAGATGCACAGGCGTTTGTAAAGCAATACCACCGGCACAACATTCCCCCCGTTGGCGGAAAATTTGCAATAGCCTGCTGTAACGACGCAAAACGAATATGCGGCGTTGCGATATGCGGCAGACCGGTTGCAAGAAGCTATGACAACGGGATAACCTTGGAGATCTATCGAAACTGTACGGATGGAACGAGAAATGCTTGCAGCAAGCTATATGGAGCCTGTTTAAGGATTGCCAAGTGCATGGGCTATCGAAGGGTTATCACATATAGCTTGAAATCAGAAAATGGAGCAAGCCTGCGTGCCAGCAATTTCATGCTGGAAGGAACAGCCGGTGGGCTCTCATGGACTGGAAAGCGCCAGCGCAGCTATTACGTTTCCCCAGAGGAACTGAAAAATCGCTGGGCTGTATATTTATAAGAAGATAAAGGAGAATGCCATGAATCAATTTTATACCGCCGAATCTGTGACGGAAGGGCACCCGGATAAGCTGTGCGACATCATCGCGGACAGTGTGCTGGACGAATGCCTCGCTCACGACGCCCTTTCCCGTGTGGCCTGCGAGGTGCTGGCCACCAAGGGGCAGGTTATCGTCGCCGGGGAGATCACCAGCCTGTTTGAGCCGGATATCCCTTCCATTGTGCATTCGGTTTTTAGAAAGGCGGGATATGATCCCGCCCGTTTTTCCGTCCAATGCCTGCTCCACCGGCAAAGCCCGGATATCGCCGCAGGGGTGGACTGTTCGTTAGAGCGTCGTAGAAATCCCTCTAAAGATCAGCCCGCCCTGCAGCTGGGGGCCGGGGATCAGGGCGTCATGGTGGGCTACGCCTGTTCGGAAACCCCGCAGAGGATGCCTCTGCCGGTGGTGCTGGCCCACCGTCTCACCAGCGCCCTCGCCGCCGCCCGGAAAACCGGGCTCTCCCTTTCCACAGTGAGCCGCACGGTGAACGGAAAATACGCGGAGTTTGAGGGGCACGAGGTGACGGAAGCGGAAAACGGCATGGAGGCGGTGCGCCTGTTCCGCAGAACGCCCGATGCGTTCGATATTGTCATCATGGATGTGATGATGCCGGAGCTTGACGGTTTTTCGGCCGTGGCGGAGATTAAGAAGATTGCATCGCCG
>CAJLWS010000185.1 GCA_905210385.1 uncultured Eubacteriales bacterium
AGTTGGCTTTCTCCGAACGAATTCACTGTCCAATATGTTTGACAAACCTACAGCCCGGGAGCATTATAATAGGTGCCTGACGAGATAGAGAGGTGGGGGAGACATGTTGGAGCAGGTTTTGGAGAGCGTTCAGGTGGTGGGAGGCAGTGTGCTCACCCTGTTCTTGCTCATGACCGTGGGGTTCGTGCTGGGAAAGCGGGGGATGCTCACCGGAGGCACCCTGTCCCAGACGTCCCAGTTGCTGCTGTACGTGGTGACCCCGGCCATCATCATGGACAGCTTCGCCATGGAGCGCACCCCGGCTTTGGACCGGCAGCTGCTCATCGCCGGGGCGGCCCTGGCGGGGACTTACGGGCTGTATATGCTGTTGTCCATTGCCCTGTTCCGCCGCCGGGACCCGGACGAGCGAGGCATTCTGCGCTTCGCCTCCATCTACGGCAATAAGGGCTTCATGGGCCTGCCCCTGGTTCAGGCCGCCTTGGGCAGCGAGGCCACCATGGTTGCCGCCCTGGCTTTGGCGGTGTTCAACGTGGTCATCTGGACCCACGGCATCGTCATCATCGGCGGGCGGGAGCGGCTGTCGGCGGCCAAGGTGATCTGCAACCCGGCCGCCCTGGGGTTTGTGGCCGCCCTGATCCTGTTTCTCACCGGGCTGCGGCTGCCCGGCCCGGTAGAGATGACGGTGGGCTATCTGGCCGACCTGAACACCCCTCTGGCCATGGTGGTCATCGGGGCTCAGATGGCGGCGGTGGACCTGCCTGCCCTGTTCCGGGACCGGCGGCTGTACCTAGTGTGCGTCCTCAAGCTGGTGGCACTGCCCATTCTCACCATGGCGGTGCTGCTGCCCTTCCGGATGGACGCCACCGTGTTCATGGTGCTGGTGATCCTGTCCGGCTGCCCCACGGCGGGGGCCACCAGTCTGTTCAGCCAGACCATGGGGAAGGACACGGGACTGGCCGCCCGGCTGGTGTCCCTGACCACACTGCTGTCCATCCTCCCCCTGCCGGCAGTAGCAGTGGCGGCTCAGTGGCTGGCGGGCGCACATTGAGATTCGGATGGGAAAGGGGGGGGTGCCATGGAGCATGGACCATTGAACTGGAGGGACCGGGGTGCGCTGTGGGTCCGCATCGGCATCCGGGTGGCGCTGGTGGTGGCCGCTGTCCTGCTGTTGCGGTATGCCGTGCCGCCCCTGCTGTCCCTGCTGGGACCTTTTGTGCTGGCCCTCATCGTGGCTTGGCTGCTCAATCCTCTGGTGCGCTGGCTGCACCGGAGGCTGTCCATCTCACGCAATGCCATTTCCCTGGTGCTGATCGTACTGATCTTTTGCGCCATTGGGGGCGCCCTGTTCGGTCTGGGCTACATGGCGGTGGACCAGATCCGCTCCCTCATTGACAACTGGCCGTCGGTGATGGAGACGCTGGCCAATACGGTGGACGGGGTGGCCGCCTGGCTGGGCGGCTTTCAGGACCTGCTGCCAGAAGGGCTGCTGTCTACCGGTGAGGGGTTGATGGAGAGCCTGGGCAGGTGGCTGGAGAGCCTGGACATCTCCGGATGGCTGGCCGCACTGGCCGGGCAGGCGCCCTCCTTGGTCTCCTGGGTGTCCTCCTTTGCCATCAGCACCGTGGTCTTCATCATGGCCAGCTACTTCATCACCGCTGATTACCCCCACCTGCGCTTCCTGATCACCGACCGGACTCCCACCGAGGCGCGGGGTTTCTGCGCCACGGTGAAGCGGCTGTTCGTCCAGGCCTTCGGCGGATACCTGAAGAGCCAACTGCTCCTTTCCCTGGTGGTCTTTCTCATCCTGGCGGTAGGCTTTCTGATCATTGACCAGCCTTACGGGCTGCTGCTGGCCGCCCTGTTTGCGGTGCTGGACTTCATCCCTATCATCGGTGCGGGCACAGTTATGGTGCCCTGGGCGGTGGTGGACCTGATCCTGGGCAACTATGTGGGAGCCATCCAACTTATGGTGATCTGGGGAGTCATCGCCCTGTTCCGCCGGGTGGGGGAACCCAAGATCCTGGGCGACCAGACGGGACTGCCCCCAATCCTGTCCCTGCTGGGTATCTACGTGGGCATGCGCTTGGGGGGCGTGCTGGGCATGATCGTAGGGCCCATCCTGCTGTTGGTGCTCATCAACCTGGGCAAGCTGGGCGTGTTCCGCCCGGCCATGGCAGACCTGCGCCGGGCAGCCCGAGATGTGCTGGCCATCCTGCGGGAGGGGCGGGAGGAATAGGAAAGAAATTCCTTCAGCGATACTTCAGGAACTGTTAAAAATCAATTTGGATCTATGTCATAATATGGACATAATTCTCCTGTATGCTCTGTACTGTAAAGAGCGAAGGGCAGCTTTCCGCCGCCCGGAGCGCATCATTCAGAATTGCGTAAGGAGTGATCTTTATGTATGAGGATATGAATCAGAACAGCTACGGTGGCTTTGATCCCGATAGCACCACCTACCACTACAGCTATCAGCCTCAGGGGGGCGCCACCCCTCCGGAGCCCAAGAAGCCCAAGAAAAAGAGCGGCGCGGGAAAAGTGGTGGCTTTGGTGCTGTGCTGCGCCTTGGTGGGCGGCGGAGCCGGCATCGGCGGCGCGGCGGCCTGGAACGCCCTGACCGACGGCGGCTCCTCCGGCTCCACCACCATCTATCAGGCCAACACCCCCACCACTCAGGTGAACGTGGAGCAGACGGACGGCGTAACCGAGATGACCCTGCAGGAGATCTACAACGCCTATGCCAATTCCTGCGTGAACATCAACGCCCAGATCACCGTGCAGCAGGGCTGGCAGCAGTATCAAGCCACCTCCGCCGGGTCGGGCTTCATCATCAGCCAGGACGGCTACATCGTCACCAACTACCATGTGATCGATGGGGCTTCCTCCATCCAGGTCACCCTGTACAACGGGGATACCTATGACGCCACCTACATCGGCGGTGAGGAGCTCAACGACGTGGCTGTGCTGAAGATCGATGTGTCTGGCTTGACTCCCGTGGTGCTGGGCGACTCGGATAGCCTGTCCGTGGGCGACCAGGTGTCCACCATCGGCAATGCCCTGGGCAGCTACTCCTTCTCCCAGACCTCCGGCCGTGTCTCCGGCGTGGGCCGGTCCGTCACCATGAGCGACGGCACCGTCATGAACATGATCCAGACCGACTGCACCATCAACTCGGGCAACTCCGGCGGCCCCCTGTTCAACCAGTACGGCCAGGTGGTGGGCATCACCTCCGCCAAGCTGTCCAACAACGGGGACACCACCGACGCGGCCATTGAGGGCATCGGCTTCGCCATCCCCCTCAACGACGTGATCGACATCGTCACCGACTACATGGAGTACGGCTATGTCACCGGCCGGCCCTACATGGGCATCCTGAACCCCCAGAACACCGATGACTACGCCCAGATCTTCGGCTGGCCCGAGGGCGTGTATGTCAACGGCGTGGAGGAGGGCTCCTGCGCCGAGACCGCCGGCATCCAGCAGGGGGACATCATCACCAGGATCGACGACACCGACATCACCAGCGTGTCCCAGCTCACCTCGGTGAAGAACGGCTACCGGGCGGGGGACACCGTCACCGTGACGGTCTACCGCGCCGGGCAGTATCTGGAGCTGACCCTCACCTTTGACGAGCAGACCACCACCCAGAGCGGCTCCGGCAGCGGCACCCAGGACCCCGCCCCGGAGCAGACCAGCAGCCAGGGCGGAGGCTATTATAACCCCTGGGGCGGTTGGGGCGGCTTCTTTGACTGATTCCAGCTCCCAAAA
>CAJLWS010000186.1 GCA_905210385.1 uncultured Eubacteriales bacterium
CCCATCGGGCCGAGCCCGATGGGGGGTTCCCTGCTCGCCGGGCCCTGCATACCCGCCGGATGAAAGGAGGTGCATGAAAAAGAAGAGAGGAAGGGAATGAAACCTTGTTGCTCTGTATGTAAACCCGGTTCGCAGGATTCCGGGATGGTTACAGCATACACCCGAACGCTGAAGCGGAGCCAAAGGGAACCGTAGACAAAGTGTAAACGATTCATCCAAAAAATGGAGAAAAAGTTCAAACTCCTGTCACAGGAAATTTTGAGTTGATTTAAGGCTGCGGAGATAGCATGCTCTCAACGGGTAGACCTGAGGTCGGCCCGGGATAATATTAAAATCAATCAGACTAAATGGAGGTAAAATGATGAAACGGACAACTTTTTGTAAACGCATGGGGCTGACTGCCCTATTCCTTACCCTGGCGCTGTGTGGCGGCCTGTTGGCCGGATGCAGTTCCAGTGATACGGAGGAATCGGAGAATATCAGCTCCTCTGTGGAGGAGTCGGAAGCGGTGGATACATCCACAGCGGAGCCGGAGACGGGAACAGACGAGACCCAGGAGTCTGAGAGTCTGGAGGATGGAACTGGTGAGACCGCTTCCGACGACGTGGTGGGCGTGGTGTCCGCCATCGCCGAGGACGGCACGGTGACCCTGTCCCTCTATCAGCTGACCGAGGCTGGAGCGGGCTACACCATCACGGACTACGCCGATGTGGCGCTGGACAACTACGAGGACAGCGGGGTGACTCAGGACTATGACCTGAGTACTGTGGCAACCATCCAGAGCGCGGCGGACGGCGCGCTTACCGACGCCCTCCTGGGGGACATCGCTGTGGGGGATGTGCTGATCCTGTACACCACCGCTGATGGTGGGGCAGGGGTGGTCATCTATCCTGCCGCGAGCTGACAAGATCAAGCTGGGAAAATGGCGAAAGCTGTGGTATAATCCCATGAGAGAACCAGGCCCGCCCGTCCCGGACTGGGACGGGCGGACTTTTTCAGGAGGCGTGTATCATGAAGCCGATTGCCCACATTCGTTCTGACTTTCCGGCCAAGTTCGGCATTCCCCGCCAGGCGGGACTGGTGGCAGAACTGAAGGCCCAGGTGGTCTTTGAACCGGAGTTCCGCAATCCGGAGGCATTGCGGGGGATTGACGGTTTTTCCCACCTGTGGTTGATCTGGGAGTTCTCTCAGAACAGGCGGGAGGGCTGGTCTCCCACCGTTCGTCCTCCTCGGCTGGGAGGGAATGTCCGCATGGGGGTGTTTGCAACTCGATCCCCTTTTCGGCCCAATCCCATTGGCCTGTCCTGCGTCCAGCTGGACAGGGTGGAATGGGACGGACCGCAGGGTCCAGTGCTCCGTGTGTTGGGGGCGGACCTGATGGACGGCACGCCCATCTATGATATCAAACCCTATGTGCCCTATGCGGACTGCCGGCCAGAGGCGACTCAAGGCTTTGCGCCGCCTGACACGAACCGGCGCTTGGAGGTGGAGATCCCGGAGGAGCTGCTCAACCGGGTTCCGAAGACGCACCGGGCTGCTCTGCAGGGTGTGCTGGCTCAGGATCCCCGACCAGCCTATCAGCGGGATCCAGAGCGGATCTACGGATTCGGATTCGCAGGCCTGGAGGTGCGCTTTTCGGTTCAGGACGGAGTGCTCCGGGTCGAGGAGGTCCGGCCGGAGCACTGAGAGCACAGGGGATGGGCAGCGGCTCGGAACGGACCGGGATGCCTTTGCGCTTTTGGCGTGGGCTGGTATGAAACGGCCTTTTTTCAAAATGGAAGGAAGCAAAAGCTGCGGAGATCTGCCTTTTTGGCAGTGCTCCGCAGCTTTTATGCATAGAATCACGGTTGGTTTGCCTAACGGGGAAAGAGGTATACAACCCCCCGCTTTGAAAGGGGGGGCCTATCTCTCACAACACACCGTGTCGTGTGAAGTTGAGCTTGGGGATGGTTTAGACTGCCTCCGGGAAGTATGCCTGGAGAAAAGTACGTACTGCGGTCCAGTACAGCTCAGGATTGGTACCCACACTCAGTGCGTGACCTGCTTCCGGTACCCACAAAAAGCTCTTTGGACACCGGGCAGCCTGGTAGAGACGGTTCATCATAGGGGCGGGAACGAAATCGTCCTTGGATCCGTGGATGAATAGGGTGGGAGTTTTGGAAAGAGGGACAGCCCGGATGGGGGCGGCGTCCTTCAGGTCATAACCGGCCTTGCGCAGAACAGTCTTGCGCAGGGTGTTGAAGAGGACACCGGCCGGCGCAGGCAGCGGGCGGGAGAATTTCTGCCGCGCACCAGATTGGAGGACGTGGCGCATCTCCTCCTCGATAGAGGTATAGGAGCAGTCAGAGACAGCGGCCTTTACCTGCCGGGGAAGCACGCCGCCGGTGGCCATCAGTACGGTGGCGGCGCCCATGGAAACGCCGTGGAGTACGATTTCGGCCCGGTGGTCTCGCCGGGTGATATAGTTAACCCAGCCCAACAGGTCCAGCCGTTCATCATAACCCCAACCAACGTAGCTGCCCTCACTCTTGCCATAGCCCCGTTGATCCGGCATCAGTACGTTCCAGCCCTGTTCATGATAATGCTTCGCAATAGCGCCCATAGACTCATGGGTGTCGGAATAGCCGTGTATACAGATAGCCCATCGGTGACTCTCGCTCCGGGCGGGGACCAGAGCGGCCCACAGGATCAACCCGTCGATGGACTGGATGGTGGCAGAGCGAAACCCATCCCCGGCCCGGGCCCAAAGTCGGCCCTCGGATTGCGTGGGGTTATCCTCCAGCAGCTCCGGATCCCGTTTCCCAGGTATCATGACTTGACTATAGAGGTAGTTTCCCAAAGCGGTGACACCGCCGGTCACGCCTGCGCCGGCCATGGCCAACCCCAGTAAACCAACCTTTGTACGATGTTTCATAGCGGCCTCCTGATGCGCTTTTTTTCACTATACTCTGAAAAAAATAGGCAGTCAACCCCCAGATTGTAAAGGGATTGTGAATCTTGAGCTCCCGGACGATCCGGTGCAACAGGGATGGAAAGCAGTCCTTTATTTCGGGCTAAGCGTCGGAAAACCTTTCCCATGAACCCTTGACATTCCTGATTTTAGGTGGTAATCTTACCCATGAATATAGAACAAATGTTCTATATTGGGGGAGGGGAAGAAGGCAAGCGTGAAGTAAATGTTCTGGAGAAACGTGCTCCAATGGAAAGCTAAAGGAGGAAAAAGAGGAGCCATGCAACGAGGGGGAGGCTGCATATAAAGTAAAAAGCCGAAACGAGTAAAACTCGTCCCGGCGTGGTAGATGGATTTGCTTCTCTGTGAAAAAGCCTGGAAGCCTGTCTTTTGGCGACGTGCACCGATACCTTGCCAAGAACTGCCTTGTCCATTCTCAGAGGAGAAAACAGAAAAAGCCGCCCGGAGAAGGGCGGCCCCAAGACGGAGCCCAGCCCAGAGGGCCCCTTTTGGCAACAATCTAACAACAATATTATTGTTTTATTTTGCGCTTTTTTCGTTGTTTTTAGTCTCTCCATTTTCCGATGAGACGAACAATAAAAACGCTGGAACCCTTGGGAATCAAGGTGTTCCAGCGTTGGTGGAGGAGGATGGATTCGAACCATCGAAGGCAAAGCCAGCAGATTTACAGTCTGTCCCCTTTGGCCACTTGGGTACTCCTCCATAGAAAAGCCCTCGCGTGAAGTTGGAGCTGGTGGACGGATTCGAACCCCCGACCTGCTGATTACAAATCAGCTGCT
>CAJLWS010000187.1 GCA_905210385.1 uncultured Eubacteriales bacterium
TCGACGAGATGGAGACGCGCGGCATCGTGGGCCCGTTCGAGGGCTCGAAGCCCCGCCAGCTGCTCATCACGAAGGAGCAGTGGCAGGAGATGCGATACCGCCAAGGTATGGATGGACCTGTCCCGGAACCGGTGCCAGAAGAGCTGCCCTACGAGGGGGACGCGGTGCCCCAAGAGCGGGATGTACCGCCCTTTGATATGGACGAATAAAACAACAGCCCGGAAGGCGGAATCCAGGTTCCGCCTTCCGGGCGTGTTCCTTGTACGGGAGGTACAGGAGGCTGGGATCAGCCGCCGGCAGGGGCCGCCTCCAGCTCCCCTCTGCTCCAGGCGATGGTGTCCCGCAGGGTCTGAAGCAGATCCCGAGGACGGTAGCCCAGCTCGGCGGTGGCTTTGTCGTGGGAGAACTTGTCGTTACTCAGCAGGGTGTACAGGGAGTACTTGGTGAACAGGGGGCGCCTTTTCGTCCGCCTGGCGTGGAGGCGGATGGCGGGCAGGGCCGCCTTAGCCATCCAGTGGGGGAGGACGGCCAGACGCTTTCCTCCGGCCAGCTGGCGTACCATGGCCAACACGTCCCGAATTTCATAGTGGCGGTTGGAGAGGATGTAGCACTGCCCACTCACTCCCTTTTCCATGGCAAGCAGGCACCCGGCGGCCACATCCCGAACGTCCACGAAGTCGTAGCCCCCCCGGACGCAGGCTGGGAGCTTACCCCGAAGGTAGTCGTTGACCAGCTGGACCAGATGGTTGCCCGATCGGTCGTAGGGGCCCAAGATGCCAGAGGGGTGGACCACCACTGCGTCCAGCCCATTCCGGGCCGCATCCAGCACGGCCTGGGTGGCTTCCGCCTTGGTCTTGGCATAGCCGCCAACCACTTCGTCGGCGGAAAAGTGGGACACTTCATGGAGGACGCAGGACTTGTCCCCCTCGGGAATGGCATGGACGGAACTGACGTAGACCAGGCGTCTTATCTGATATTCCCGGCACAGAGCCAGAACATTCTTGGTTCCATTGACGTTAACATCATAGGTACGGGGAGAGACCTGATCAGAAATGTCAATGACCCCGGCAGTATGAATGACCTCGATCTGCCGTCCACAAAGGCCCTTAAACAGAGGACGCAGAGTGGAGAGGTCCCGGATGTCGCCCTCGACATATTGCACGCCGGGCAGGCGGGCTGCGGTCTCCCCCGGCAAGATCAGCCCTCGGACCTGGGCGCCTCGGCGGGAAAGAAGCCGGAGAAGGGTGCTGCCAAGATGACCGTTGGCTCCAGTTACAACATATATTTTTTCCATGGAAAGACCCCCGCGTCAAAAGATAGCCTGTTGAACTTCCAACACATTCATATTATAATGGAAAAAACAGCGTGCAACAAGGTACGGATTGAAGGAAAACGGTAGGATAATGAACACATTGTACAGAGAATGTACAGAAGTGGGAACCGTTCACAAAAAATTTTCAGATTGGGGGACTGCGCAATGGGGGCCAATGACCATCGCACCAGGGTGACAAGGATGATGATTCGAAAGGCCTTTACCAGTCTTCTGCAGCAAAAGCCTATCCAGAGCATATCTGTGAAGGAACTGTGTACAGTGGCGGGAATCAGCCGAGGTACCTTCTACTCCCATTATACCGATATCTATGATCTGATGGGTCAGATGGAGGATGAACTAATGGAGGAGGTCCGAAGAGGACTTGGAAAGATGTTGGAGGGCGATCCAGGTGAACCGAGCCTGTTGAAGGTGACGGAGGGGCTGTTCTGCAGTCTGCAGGAGAATGCCGACCTATGTACGGTTACCCTGGGGCCTCACGGGGACAAGGAGTTTGCGGCTCGGCTGCTCAATCTGGGTAAGGAATATTTCATCGAAGCGTACCGTCTGTATTTTCCCAACGCCACGGCGAAACAGCTGAAACATTACTATGCTTTCGTCAGCAACGGCTGCATGGGTCTGCTGGGCGAATGGTTAAATGATGGTATGACCAGCAGCGCTGAGGAAATGGCAAAGGTGGCGGAGAGCATCATGATGTATGGGATGGGTTTCTTCCGCCGCAAGGAATGTTGACCCGTCGAGTGTGGTTGCCCCGGCCGCATTCCGGCCGTAGCGGCCCGCCCCTGACCTGAAGAGTGCTGTTTGATTTAGAAGAGATAAAGATAGAGATAGAGAAAACGCCGCCATGGGATTCCCATAGCGGCAGTTTTCTTAAGGGGGAGAGATTCAGTCTTCCGCAGCCTTGTTCATACAGGCAATTGCGTTCAAACTGCGGGGATAGCCGATGTAAGGCAGGCACTGGGACACCACGCGGATGAGAAAATTCTTGTCATTGCCCAGGTTCATGTTGCCCTTGGCGTGGCCGGTGAGCTGGGGTTCGCATCCACCCTGGGCAGCAAGGAAGCAGAAGGTGATCATTTCCCGCTGCTTCAGGTCCAGACCGGTGCGGGTATAGTAGTCGCCGAAGCAGTTGGCGGCCAGCCAGCGGTTGATATGGCCGGATTTCCAGGCCTCCAGCATCTGGGGACCGAAAATGTCCGCCTGGGTCTGGGCACCCTTCTCCAGCCGGTCGGCCATGGTGGTGGTGGCCTGGCCGGCCAGCGGGAGGGCCACGCCTCGGGCGGTGAGCACCCGGTTGACCGCATCCAGGAAGGGCAGAACCCGGCCGATGCCCAGATAGTCTACCCCCTGGTAGACGATCTCCTTCACCGCCACCGGGGACACCCCGGCGTCCAGGGCCTGGGGCAGGGCGAGGCGCTCAAAGGCGTCAATGCCCTGGCAGCCCAACAGGGCGGCCAGGATCGCGATGCTGCGGGTGACGTCGTCCAGCTCCTGCCCCGGCTCGTGGACCGCCTCATCGAAGGCGAAGTGTTCAAAGCGTTCCATAAATTCAGGATCCGTCGCGCGCAGGTGATTCATGGATCAGACCTCCAGCTTCTCATGTGATGGTATTGTGATGTGGGCAGGTTCAGAGAATGGTGACGGTGTAGCGCAGGATTTTTTCCTCTCCCGGCTCCAGCACGACGCAGTAGGGCTTGTGGGTGAACTGGCCGTCCTCATCGTCCATCGCGCCGCACCCATGCCAGGGCTCCAGGCAGAGGTAGGGGGCGTTGGCGTGGGCCATGGTCCAGAAGGCGATCATGGGGAAGTCCCCAAAGCCCATGCGTACGCCGCAGCCGCCTGGCCCTACCAGACTGACGTGGCGGGAGCGCAGGCCCTCAAAGACCAGGGTGTCAACCTGGTCAAAGGTCTGGTGGCTGAGCCGCAGGGTGTCCGTATTGGGCAGGGCGTACACCGTCCGCTCCCGGCTGAGCAGCCCCTGGGAGGAGGGGATCATGGCGTGGGCATCCTCCCGCTCGTCAAACACCAGTCGGTAGTCCTCAAATTGCTCTCCCGGCCGGAGGGGACAGCGGAAGGCGGTGTGGCCGCCCACGCAGAAGGGCAGGGGATTTGCTCCGGGGTTGAACACCTCATACTGGGTGTAAAAGCCGTCCCCGGTCAGGTGGTGCCGTACCCGGAAGCGGAAGGGAAAGGGGTATTGCCGCAGCGTGGTTTTGTTCTCCCGCAGCTCGAATACCACATAGTCCGTGCCCTGCTCCACGGCGGTAAACAGACTGTCCCGGGCGAAGCCGTGCCGTCCCATGGAATAGCGGCTGCCACCCAGGGCCACCTGTCCGTCCTTGAGCGACCCCACAACAGGAAAAAGGTGGGGGTTGCGGCCCGCCCAGGACTGGGGGTCCCCGCCCCAGATATACTC
>CAJLWS010000188.1 GCA_905210385.1 uncultured Eubacteriales bacterium
TTGCATGTGTTAAGCACGCCGCCAGCGTTCATCCTGAGCCAGGATCAAACTCTCAATGAATGGTATCTAAACAGACTCTTCAGCCTGCTTAAATCTTTTCATCGAAACTAAATCTTAGCTTCAAAATTAAGAAATTGATGGGACCCTTCACTTCACTGTTTCCAGCTCCATGAAGGATTCCATATCCTTCTGGTGCTTCGTGTTTTCTCTGCATTGTTTAATTTACAAGGTGCAAACCGCCCGCGTTCGGCGGGATTTTTATTATACTGCAAACCCCGCCCGCTGTCAAGCACTTTTTTCCGCCTCCCGGCCCCGCGCTCTCATCCAGCTCCGCTCTACGCGAACTTTTATAGATTACCACGCCTTCATCCGGTTGTCAAGTACTTTTTTCGGCTCCCTCCCGGGCTTGCCGTCCCCGTACTCTTTGCCCCGTCAGACGCTCGATTAATATACCAAACCAGAACCCAGTTGTCAACACCTTTTTCGCAAGTTTTTGCAACTTTTTCGTCTGGTTTTTTAGGACCACAAGATATGCCGTTTTTAAGAAAAGGGAACCACTATTTTTTCTCCGGTACTGGGGATGAGAAGGGTAAAAATCATCAGGGCGCTGGTCACTCCGCCGATAACCCCAGTGGAGAGAACCCGGTCCATCCCAGTCAACGCGACGCCAAAAGCGAGGGCAGAAGCAATGACTGGACGTGGTCTGCACCCCCACGACTGCGCCAGAAGCCCAGCCAGCGCCAGATCCGGGAGCAGCCACAGCGCGGAGACCAGCCCCTCCAGTCGGGCCGTGCCGCCTAGGACGCCTACCGCCGTGAGAAACGGGTCCCGCAGCTCTCCCGCCAGCGCCGGGCTGAGCACGCCCACGGTCAGCCCGGTCAGAACCACGCCCGTTATCCCCAGCACCGCTAGCCAGGTCAGCCCCCGGCGGCGGTCTCCCTCACCCGCTTCTATCTTATATAGGTAAGGGAGTACGAACAATCCCACGGACAGCACCTCCACCATCCCGGCAAAGGACTGTTTCCAGTCCCCGGCGTCGGACAACAGATAGGGCCAGTGGACTTTTGGGATCATCAGGATCAACAGAGCGGCCAGAATGACTGCCATGGCCAACCACAGCACCTCCACCAGCCGGAAGAAGGCCGCCGCTTTCCCCCATCCGATCCAGACCAGCGGCAGGGCGAGCAGCAGCAGGATCCAGCCCAGCTGCGTCTGGTTCCCCCCTGTATACGCGATGCGCTCAGCCGCCCGGCGCAGGACGCAGGCCATGAGCACCACCGCCCAGACTCTGTACAGAACGGCCAACGCGCCACCGCCCAGGCCGCAGAACAGCGGCCTTCTGTCTACCCTCCGCAGGAGCAGCCACCCCAGTACCAGGCCGACAGGAAGGGCGGCCAGTGCCCAGCGCCAGTCCATCCGACCCGCCTGCGTCCCCACCCAGGACAGGCCTCCTACCATGACCGCCACGGACAGCTGCCGGGCAGACAGGGGCTCCCGATTCACCTTTTTGTTGTCCATACATCCTCCCCCCTGCTCTCCAGTCGGCCCGCCTGCTCTGTCACCACCGGCAGGATCACTGTTCCCTGGGTCTGCAGCGCGGCCAGCGCCTGCACCGCAGTGGGGGCCTGCACGCCCTGCAGGCCCAGCAGCTCCAGATCCGTGGCCGGATCCTCGCAGGCCTCCAGTGCCGCCCAAGCCCCCTCCCGCGCGACCCAAACCGTGGCGGAGGCCCCCAGCTCCCGGTCCTCCAGGACGGCGAAGAGCACCGCCGTCAGATCCGCGTCCTCCCCGACGAGCAGGTAACTCACGCTGGTCAGCGCCAGCTCCTCTGTGCCTGACCAGGGCAGGCGCTCCCTGGCCAGATCAAAGGTCTCCCCCTGGCAGCTCCCCCGGCTGGCATCCTGCTGGTTCGCCCCGCCGCACACCCCTGTCAGGGTCACCGGTCCGGCGCCGTCCACCCCCAGCACCCGCACCAGGGCCAGATTGTCCGGCTCCCGGGCCGAGGGCGCGCAGCCGGACAGCACCACCGCTGCTCCAAGCGCCAGTATCACCGCCCGCTTCACCTCTGGTTCCTCCTGTTCTTCGTCTTGAGATACTCTGGCCTGGTCTTTACCTTGGGCAGCGGCTGGCGCAGCACCGCATGGCCCTCCCTCTGCCGCCCGGCGTTGGAGGCGAAGGGGGTGAGGTAGGCCACGCCGAAACTCTCCAGCCCCGCCAGGCGGTAGACCAGCGCCACCCCGCCCAGCACCAACCCCACCAGGCCCAGCACCGCGGCGGCCACCGTGAGGAGGAACCGCCAGATCCGCAGGCCACCAGCAAAATCCTGGCTGGGCGCGGTATACCCCGCGATGCCTGCAATGGCCACCACCACCAGCACCGCCGGGGAAACCAGCTTGGCCTCCACCGCCGCGGAACCCACCACCAGCCCGCCCAGAATGGACACCGTCTGCCCTACCGAGGCGGGCAAACGCAACCCCGCCTCCTGGAGTACCTCAAATGCGGCCAGCATGACCAGCACCTCCACCAGGGTGGAGAAGGGCACGTCCGCCTTGGCCGAGATGATGGACAGCATCAGCTTCACCGGGATCAGCTCCGGGTGGTAGAGTACCGCTCCCACATACAACCCCGGCAAAAACAGGGTGATGAGCATGCACAGGTAGCGCAGCACAGACAGCACACTGGCCAGCATCCAGCCGGTGCTGCGGTCCTGGCCCGTGCGGAAGAAGCTGTCCAGGGTGGCGGGGAACAGCCAACCCATGGGGATCCCGTCCACCAGCACCCCCACCCGTCCCTCCGCCAGCCCCGCGCAGAACCGGTCCGGGCGCTCTGTGTATACAGTCAGCGGAAAGGCGGAGGTGGTCTCATCCGCGATATACTGCTCAAAGTTCCCCGTCATCAGCATGGCGTCAATGTCGATCTCCCGGACGCGCGCCTCGATCCGCGCCGCCAGCCCCTCGTCGGCGATGCTCTCCAGATAGACCACATCCACCGGCGTCACCGACTGCCGCCCATCCAGCTGCTCCTTGACCCGGAGAGAAGGGGCCCGCAGCCGCCGGCGCACCAGGGAGGTATTGGTGCGCACGCTCTCCACAAAGGAGTCCCGGGCGCCCTTCACATCGGGCTCATTCTCCGGCGGGGCCACCGACCGCTTCTCCTCGGTGGCGGTCATAAAGGTGAGCACCTGCTCTTTCCCCGGGAAAAACAGGGCCAGCCAGCCGTTGACCAGGTCGAAGACCACCTGGTCCGCCGTGTCCCGCACGGACACCGCCAGGGCATACGCCTCCCCCCGGGCCAGCAGATCAAAGGCCGCGTCCATGTCGGGGGCATTCCGGAGAGCCTGGCTCTGGGCCAGAGGGCGCAGCACGTAGTCGCTGGCCCGCTCGTTGCGCACCTGTCCCGTGATGAACAGCGCCTCCACCCTCCGACTGGGATCACCTCCTAGGTACAGGGTGCGGCGGCTGAAGTCCGCGCAGTCCCGGAAGATCTCCCCGATGGCCTCCGGTGTCAGCGGGCAGTCAAACCTGGGCTCCCGCCGGGGATGGGGCGGCGGCGCCGGCTCCCGCTTCCCAAAGATACCCATAGCATTCCCCCTTTCCCTTCAGTATGGCCCCCGCCGGCGGTTTTATTCGCCCGGCAGGACACGCCCCTGTGCAAAGCCGCTGCAATTCAGGAAAACTGTAGGTTTGTCAAACATATTGGACAGTGAATTCGTTCGGAGAAAGCCAAC
>CAJLWS010000189.1 GCA_905210385.1 uncultured Eubacteriales bacterium
TGGACGCAGTAGCCCCGGTGGCTGTTTTCCAGAAAGTAGACTGCGAAGTCTTCGCCCTCCGGGGTGACCGGGGTACTCAGATCGTAGTCCGCGGCCCGCGCCAACAGTTGAGCGACCTGGGCAGCGGTGTTCAGCTCCTGGGCATAATCGCCCACGGCGCTTCCAGCGGGGGCGACACCCTCTGCCTCCAACTCGATCTGGGCCAGGTTAAGCCAAGCGGACAGCATTTGAGCGGTGTCATCGGGAACCTCCAAGTAGGTCTCCCGGACTAGCTGGGCGTAGTCTGAGCTGACCTGGGCGCTGTAGCTCATAGGTTGGGTGAGCCCCCACTCCACAGGGAGATAGCTCAGGGTATACTGCTCCAGCGGTTGGGCGGAGAGGAGAGCGGAATCCTGATAGGTATTCACACCCTGGGTGGAGATATTCAGGCCCACCGGCTGATAGGGGGCGTAGAGCAGGCAGCCCGGTTCGTCCATCCGGGTCACCGTCACCGTTTCCAGAGACACAGGCTCACCAAAGGACCAGAAGCCCAGCAGGGAGGAGATCCCGGAGGCCAGAGCCAGCTCAGCCTCGTCCAGGCGCTCCCAGGCGCTGCTGGTGTAATGGGCATAGGACTCCCCCCGCAGGTACATGGGGCCCGCATGGCTGGATTCCACTTGGAGTACCGCCCGGCCGGTGTACGACCGGGGCCCAGCGGTGGAGAAATCCATCCGGGCATCGGGAAGGGGGGATGTGTTGGGAATTGGATCTCCGCTGGGGAGAACAGAGGGAAGATTCCCCGGATCATCTTCGGAGGGGAACCAGTTTAGAGCCAGCAGCTCGTCCCTGGCGTTTATCGCCCAGGCAGGCTGGACATAGCCTTCTCGGGGAAAGACCAGAGAGACGCAGATGATGACCGCCAGGCAGGCGGGAAGGGCAAGCAAAGTTACCCGAGCGCCTCCGGCGGGGTTGGACCGTGCGGACAAGCCTGAGAGCAGCATGGACGCCCAGCAGGCGCACACCGTCATCAGGGCGGGCCAGTCCATGGCGATTTCTGCCAGGAAGGCGGGCATCAGCCAGGGCAGGGTGAGGGCGAAGGTGAGCCAGAAAGAGCGGATGCGGATCACTGCCCAGCCCAGGAGCAGGGCGTACAGGACCGCTGCTCCGGCCAGGAGAATCTGAATGGCCTGCTCCTTCAGTGACAAGGACAGCGAGTTTTCTAAAAGAAAGTAGCCGGGGAAGCCGGTGTTATCAGTGAACAGGATGGACAGGGTCTCCCACAGGGCCAGGGCGCCTTGGAGGAGCAGGGTGCGGTAGGGGAAGAGAAGGGCCCCGCCAGCCAGGAGCAGGAGGGCAGCCGTGAGCCACCGATACCGGGGCAGAGACCACACCACAGTCGACGCAACCCCCGCCCCCAGGCAGATCCCCAGTGCGGGGAGCATGGGTAGGGGGAGTATGGCGCCGGCAGGAACATAGGAGATTCCAGCGGAGAGATAAAAGGGCTTTAAATAGGTGGTCAGGCAGAAGTGGGCCAGGGCGCACAGCAGCAGGACCACCAGCAGCCCGTCCACTGCTGCGGACAGAGGCGTTTCAGGAGCCAACCGCCTGGATGCACGGCCCTGGATACGGGCAGATCTGGTCATGGCGCGTCCTCCTCTCCGGCGTTGAGATGGAGGTGGGCCAGGCCGGGTCCCTCCGGGAGGGTCAACACGGCCCGGGGCTTGGCCTCCGGGGCCCGCTGGGAGAGGATGCGGGCCATACAGGCGGTGAGCTGGGCCTGGGAGGCCACAGACTGCTGCTCCGCCTGCCCGTCCGGACCCATCCAGCAGATCTCATGGGAGAGGTCTTGCTGGCTCAGGACATGGGACGCCGTCCACAGCCGGGCAAGCACCCGGTCTAGCCGATCCGGAGAGCCAAATAGGTCAAAGGACAGGAAGATCTGAGGCCGCCCGCCGCCCAGTACCTCCCGCACCACCAACTCGTCGTGCTTGGAGGATAGCTTCCAGTGGATGGAGTGGATGGGATCGCCAGGGCGGTAGCCCCGCAGGTCGTAGTCCTCGCTGCTGGCGCCCCGGCCCAGGCCAAGCCCTGTCTGGGAGGAGAGCCTGTCCAGGTTGGGGAGATCCTCCAAGGGGGCGGGCTCGGGCAGGACCAGGGCCTGGACAGCGGAAGGGATGGACACGGGCAGGGAGATCAGGCCCAGAAAGTCCAGCGCTTTGGCTCGGACAATCTGGCAGGTGAGGACGCCGCAGTGCTCGCAGTCCATGGGGAGGGACCGCGCCTGCTCGCCGGACAGGCCAAAAGTACGAAACCGCTTCCGCCGTTCCGCACCGGTCAGGGCGTTTCTCACGAGGAGGTCTAGGGTCAGTTGAGCCACAGGGAGGGGAGTGGCGTTGTCTACCCCTATCCGCCACTGCCCCTTCTGGTCCCGGAGGAGACGGGAGGGGGCGGCGGACAGGGACAGGCGCAGGCCCAGCAGGCCCGGCAGGCTCAGCAGCAGGGAGAGGACGGGTAGGAGAATGATACACACCAGGAGGAACTGGGCCAGATATCCGTCATAGAAGATCTGAAAGGCTAGGGCAGCCAGAAGGGCAGCCCCGTAGACGATGCGTCGACCGACCATAGCTCACCTCAGCCGGGGCGGCTTTACGCTCCGAAGCAGTTGGGAGAGCAGTTCCGCCCGGGGCTGTTCCCCGCTGCCGGTCTTGGGAGCGAAGACCAGCCGATGGTCGATGACATCGTGGAATACGGCCTGAACGTCCTCGGGAAGCACGTAGTCCCTGCCGGAAGCCAGGGCCAAGGCGCGGCTGACGGCGGTGAGGGCCAGGGTGGCCCGGGGACTGGCCCCCTGGAGGATGAGAGAATGCTGCCGGGTGTTTTCTACCAGGCGCAGCAGGTAGTCCAACACTTCGTCGGACAGGTAGACCTGGTCGGCGGCCTGGCGCAGCTTCTCCAACCCAGCGTGGTCCGCAACCTGCTCCACCCGGTCCAAGGGATTACCTGCCTGGTGATCCCGCACCATGGAGGCCTCTGCCCGGTGGGAGGGATAGCCCAGGGACAGGCGGACGGCGAAGCGGTCCAGCTGGGAGTCAGGCAGGGGCTGAGTGCCTGCCGCCCCCACCGGGTTCTGGGTGGCGATAACCAGGAAGGGCTGGCCAATGGGACGGGACACCCCATCCACGGTGACCTGGCCCTCCTCCATAGCCTCCAGCAGAGCGGACTGGGTACGGCTGGTGGCCCGGTTGAGCTCGTCAGCCAGCAGGAGGTTACACATCAGCGCTCCGGGACGGTACTCGAAGGTCCCAGTCTCTCGGTTGTAGATGGAAAAGCCCGTCAGGTCAGAGGGCATGACGTCGGGGGTGAACTGCACCCGTTGGTAGCGCAGACCCAGGGCTTTGGAAAAGGCCAAGGCCAGGGTGGTTTTCCCCACACCGGGAATGTCCTCCAGCAGCACGTGGCCTCGGGCCAAAACCGCCAGCAGCACCCGGGCCAGTACGGGCCCCTTGCCCAGCACCGCTTTTTGTACCTGGTTGAGGATGGCTTGAATGAGTTCCTGTTCTCTCATGGTGGAAATCCTTTCTAGAATCGCCGCACTCCGCTGTTACCGGCGGAAAAGGGGAATGCTGGTTGCTTCAGATCCGGTGAGGCCAGGGAGAGTGGGGGACACCGGAAAAGGGAGAGCTTCATTTCACTACATTCTAAAATATACCATAAAAGATTATCCGTCAACCTTTTTGAGGGGGAGTG
>CAJLWS010000190.1 GCA_905210385.1 uncultured Eubacteriales bacterium
GTGGGTGCAGTCGGCGGTCAGGCCGGTGTGCAGCCGGGCGGCCACGCGGGGGCCCAGATCCCGGCCGATGTTGGTGGCGCCGATGAGGAATACCTCGGGCTTCTTGTCCTCCACCAGGTCGCAGATGACCTTGGTGTAGCCGTCGGTAGTGTAATCCTTGAGCAGGGGGTGCTCGCAGATGTACACCCGGTCCGCGCCGTAGCCGCCCAGGGCCTTGGCGTAGTCCTCGTTGATCTTGTCACCCAGCAGCACGCCGCACAGCTCCACGCCCAGATCGTCAGCCAGCTTGCGGCCCTCGCTGAGCAGCTGATAGCCGGTGCCCAGGATGACCCCGTCCCGCTGCTCGCAGAATACCCACACGCCCTTGAAGGCGGCGGTGTCTTTACTGTTAAAAGCCATGTTTCAGCACTCCCTTCCTCAAATAATGTGCTTCTCGCTCAGGATGGACACCAGCTGCTCGCAGGTGGCCTTGTCGGCCCCCTCCAGCATGGTGCCGGCGCCCTTCACCGGAGGGGAGAAGGACTTGTACACCTGGGTGGGAGAGCCCTTCAGGCCCACCTGCTCCACGGTGATGGTGGGGTCGTCGGACAGAGCGTTGAAGTCCCAAACGGTGTAGGGCTTGGAGTAGCACTCCATGATACCGCTCACACTCATATAGCGGGGGGTGTTCAGTTCCTTGATGCAGGTGAGCAAGCAGGGGGTCTTGACCTTGATGGTCATGTAGCCGTCCTCCAGCTCCCGGCGGACAGTGAGCTCACCGTCCTTATAGTCAATGGCGGTGACATAAGTGACCTGGGGGATATTCAGCTTCTCGGCGATCTGGGGACCCACCTGGGCGGTGTCGCCATCGATGGCCTGCCGGCCACAGAAGACGATATCGCCCTCCTCCACGCCGATCTTACGAATGGCGGCAGTGAGGGTGGAAGAGGTGGCGTAGGTGTCGGCCCCGCCAAACTCTCGGGCGGAAACCAGCACCGCCTCGTCAGCCCCCATGGCCAGGCACTCCCGGAGCATAGACTCCGTGGGAGGGGGGCCCATGGAAACCACGATGACTTTCACATCGGGGTTAGTATCCTTGATCTGGAGGGCAGCCTCCAGGGCATTCATATCATCGGGGTTGGAAATGGTATCCATGGCGGCACGATCCATGGTGCCGTCCTCTTTCACCGCCACCTTGCCGGAGGTGTCGGGCACCTGCTTGACACAGACAATGATTTTCATATGCTCACTCCTCCTCTTACTTTACTCCGAGAGCTCCGGAAATAACCATGCGCTGAACCTCGCTGGTGCCCTCATAGATCTCAGTGATCTTGGCGTCCCGCATCATGCGCTCCACGGGATAGTCTCGGGTATAACCATAGCCGCCGAACAGCTGCACGCAGCGCCGGGTCACATCGCTGGCCATCTCAGAGGCGAAGAGCTTGGCCATGGCCGCATCCATGGAATAGGGCTCGCCGCTCTGCTTCTTCATGGCGGCGGCGTACACCAGGTACTGGGCCGCCTGGGCCTTGGTGTGCATATCGGCCAGCTGGAACTGGGTGTTCTGCTGCTGGCTGATGCGCTTGCCAAACTGGACACGCTCCTTGGTATAGGCAATGGTCTCCTCAATGGCGCCCTCGCCCAGGCCCAGAGCCTGAGCGCCGATGCCGATCCGGCCGCCGTCCAGAGTCTTCATGGCAATGGCAAAGCCCTTGCCCTGCTTACCCAGCAGGCGGTCCTTGGGAATGACACAGTCCTCAAAGATCAGCTCACAAGTGGAGGAACCGCGGATACCCATCTTCTTCTCATGCTTGCCCACGGAGAAGCCGGGATCCGTGCGCTCCACGATAAAGGCAGAGATCTCCTTGGTCTTACGGCCCCGCTTGTCCAATTTCTCGCCGGTGATTGCGAAGATAACGAACACGTCGGCGTAGCCTGCGTTGGTAATAAAAATCTTGGAGCCGTTCAGCACCCAGTTCTCACCGGACTCGTCCAGCACGGCGGTGGTCTGCTGGCCCTGGGCGTCGGTGCCGGCGCCGGGCTCGGTCAGGCCGAAGGCGCCCAGCCACTCGCCAGCGCACAGCTTGGGCAGATATTTTTCCTTCTGTGCCGGGGTGCCGTTCTCATAGATAGGGGCACAGCACAGGCTGGTGTGGGCGGAGAGAATGACGCTGGTGGTGCCGCACACCTTGGCCATCTCCTCCACGGCCATGATGTAGCTGAGGTAATCCGCGCCGGCGCCGCCGTACTCCTTGGGGAAGTAGATGCCCAGCATGCCCAGCTTGGCCATCTTCTTCACAGTGGTCTCAGGAAACATCTCGTCCTCGTCCACCATAGTGGCCAGAGGCTTGACCTCATTCTGCGCAAAGTCGCGGTACATCTTGCGCAGCATTTCCTGTTCTTTGGTCAGATGAAAATCCATGTAATGGTCCTCCTTGTATAGAATGCCCGGGCGGAGAAGGTCTCCTCCGCCCGGGAGTGGGCAAACTTTTCTAAGGGCGCCCTCACTTGGCGTAGCTGAAGAAGCCCTCTCCGGTCTTGCGGCCCAGCTTACCGGCCCGCACCATCTTGCGCAGCAGCAGGCTGGCACGGTACTTGGGATCGTGGGTCTCGTCGAACAGGGTGTCCATAATGGCCAGGCACACGTCCAGGCCAATCAGGTCGCCCAGAGCCAGGGGGCCCATGGGATGGTTGGCGCCCAGCTTCATAGCGGTGTCGATGCCTTCGGCGCTGGCCACTCCGGTGTAGAGCAGGTCGGCCGCCTCGTTGATCATGGGCACCAAGATCTTGTTGACCACAAAGCCGGGTGCCTCGTTGACCTCCACAGGCTCCTTGCCGATCTCGCGGGACAACTCGGTGATGGTAGTGCAGGTCTCATCGGAGGTGTGGGCCCCACGAATGACCTCCACCAGCTTCATCACGGTGGCGGGATTGAAGAAGTGCATGCCGATGAACTTGTCCGGGCGCTTGGTAGCCGCAGCAATGGCGGTGATGGAGATGGAGGAGGTATTGGAGGCCAGGATGGTCTCCGGCTTGCAGATCTGGTCCAGTTCCGCGAAGATGCTCTTCTTCACGTCCAGATTCTCAATGGCCGCCTCTACCACCAGGTCGGCGTCGGCCGCCAGCTTCAGGTCGGTGGTGAACGTCATCTTGCCGGTGATGGCGGCTTTGCCCGCCTCGTCCAGTTTGCCCTTGGCCACCAGCTTATCCAGGGACTTGTTCAGCCGGGCCTCGGACTTCTGGATGATCTCATCGCTGATGTCCCGGACCACCACGTCGTAACCCTTCTTGGCGAAAACCTGGGCAATGTCCAGGCCCATGGTGCCGCCGCCGATTACCATAACTTTCTTCATATTGCTTTCCTCCTATTCATTCCTATCAAAATCATCTATGCAAATCTGACCTCGATTTACCGATTCTCGAAATGCTTCTCCTTGCGCTTCTCCAAGAAGGCGCCCATGCCCTCGTTCTTGTCCTCGGTACCACAGGTAACGCCAAAGGCCTCTGCCTCAAAGGCGCTGCCGGTGGCGATGTCGGTCTGCATGCCCATCCGGATGCACCGCTTGGACTCCGCCACCGCGATGGGGGCGTTGGCGCAGATGGCGTTGGCCAGCTCCAGTGCCTTATCCATCAGCTCCTCGGCGGGATACACCTCGCTGACCAGGCCAATGGCTTTGGCCTCCTCCGCCCCGATGGTCTTGGCAGTGAGAATCAGCTCCCTGGCCTTGGATACAACCACG
>CAJLWS010000191.1 GCA_905210385.1 uncultured Eubacteriales bacterium
CCTCAGACAGACCGGTTTCCCGGTCTGTCTGGAGCTCTTTCAGTACTTCCTCTTCTGTAAGGCTATACCAGGATTTCATTCAGATCCCCCATTGTCACTGTGGTTTCAATCTGAACCTTCAGAAAGTAAAAAGATGGGGCCCATTTGCAGGGAGGCCACAAATAAGCCCCATCCTGAAATGAATGCATGGGATGAAACAGCGTCTGGTCTATGTGTGCTTCCGGCTTACCAGAAGATGATGAAGCACAGGTTGCAGAGGATAACCGAGACGATGAAGAACAGGATGCAGTAGCCCACAATATCCTTCATCTTCAGTCCGGCGATGCCCAGCAGCGGGATGGCCCAGAAGGGTTGGATCATATTACTCATAACCTCGCCGGTGGTGAAGGCGATGATGGTCTGGTTTGCAGGCACGTCGATCAGCGAACCAGCCGTGACGAGGGACGGTCCAGCCACGGCGAACAGGCCGCCGGAGGACGGCACGAAGATGTTCAGGATCACACCCACCAGGAAGGTCCAATGCGCAAAGGTTGCGGTGGTGGAAATGCTGGCAAATCCCTCAGCAATGATGGTAATCAACCCGGATCCAGAGATCATGCCCTGGATGCCTGCATACAGGGGGAACTGGAGGGCGACGCCATAGGCGCTGCGGGCGCCCTCCTGGAAGGCCTGGTTTAAGCTGGCCGGGGTACCATGGAGCAGGAAGCCCAGCATGAGCACGATGAAGTTGACGATATTCAGATCCAAATCAAAGCCCCGAGTCACAAACCAGTATACGATATACAGGATCATGGGAACGCAGAGGATCCAGATGAGGATGGGACTGCTGTCGCACCGCTCGGCGAAGGTCATCTCCTTCTTGGGTTTGCGGTTCTTACGCAGCTCATCGACGGCCTCGTCCTGGGCGCGGAACCGGTCCCGAATGGCCTGGTCCACGGTGGGGACCTGATCCTTCGGCGGATGGATCAGCCAGCACAGGAAGGGGATCGCGATGAAGAATACCAGAATCTCGCTTGCCACCAGGCCGGGATCAAACATGGTGTCAAACAGAGGGACTGGCTCGGATAGATACTCCGCCATATAGCTGGTTGGATCGGCGGACAGCAGGAACTCCGGGGTGGAGGGGCCCAGAATGCCGATACACAGGGACACGCAGTAGCCCACGGCGATCAGCAGCTTGAAGTCCAGCTTTTCATGGTTGGCGGCGATCTCACGGGCCAGGAAAGCGGCGATGATGGTGCCCATGGCCCAGTTGAACCAGGAAACGATAGCCAAAAAGTAACAGCTGAACAGGATGGCGCCCAGGGGAGTCTTGGGCGCCCGGGCTACCCGCCGGAGAAGGGCGCGGCCTGGGGGGGAGGACGCCGCCACATAACCGGCGGCAATGGCCAGGAACATCTGCATGGAGAAGGACAGCAGGCCCCAGAAGCCTTCCCCCCAGTGGAGCACCATTTGCCAGGGAGTCTGGCCCGCGGCGAAGAGGCCCACGAAGAAGGTAACAATGGTCAGGGCAGCAGCCAGTACCAGGGTGTCGGGCATGAACTTATCCATACCGAAGTTCATCTTCTCGACGCCTTTACGTATCGCGTTTCTCATATCTTTTACTCGCCTCCCAAACGTCAGATGATAGATTGGATGATTGGATTGGATGGTTGGATGGGGTGGGATGGGATGTCAGATGGGCATGGTTGCCACGCTGTCCGGGATGATGAGCACGGCATCGGTCTTGGACACAACTTCCTCCACGGTCACGCCCGGCGCCACTTCGCGCAGCACCAGACCATCCGGAGTGACGTCAATTACGGCCAGCTCCGTGACGATCCTGTCCACCACGCCCTCGCCGGTCAGCGGGAAGGTGCACTCCTTCAGGATCTTGGGGGTCCCGTTCTTGGCGCAGTGCTCGGTGGCTACGATCACCTTTTTGGCTCCGGCCACCAGATCCATGGCACCGCCCATACCGGCCATTTTGCCGCCGGGCACGATCCAGTTGGCAAGGTTTCCCTTCTGGTCCACCTGCATGGCACCTAATACCGTATAGGCCAGATGTCCTCCGCGGATCAGGCCAAAGGAGGTGGCGCTGTTGAAGGTGCAGCCGCCGGGGAGAATGGTGCAGTACTTATCGCCAGCATCCTTGAAGAACAGATCCTCCTCGCCTGGAGCAGCGGGGGGGCCACCGCCAATGATGCCGTTTTCCGCCTGCAGCCAGACCTCGATGCCGTCCGGAATGAACGCGGGGACCTGGGTGGGGATGCCCACGCCCAGATTGGCCAGCTCCCCATCCTGGAACATGAGTGCGATGCGCTTGGCAATCTTTTGTTTGCTGTTCAGTTCTGCCATTGCTCAGCCCTCCCTCTGAACGAGATAGTCTACCACGACACCGGGAACCATCACCGCGTCGGGGTCGATCTCGCCATTCTTCTTGATCGGATTTACCACGGAGGCGATCACCGTCTCACCGGCAAAGCACATGGTGTCGCAAAAATTGCGCTGGGTGCGGCGGAAGATCAGGTTCCCGGCCTCGTCGGCGTCGTAGGCCTCCACGATAGCGACGTCCGCCTTCAGGGGCGTATGGTAGAGCCAGTCCCTGCCGTTGAGGTGGATGCGCTGGCCGTAGCCCTTCTCCTCGATCATAGTGCCCAGTCCGGTGGGGGTGAGGATGCCGCCCAAGCCAAAGCCGCCGGCGCGGATCCGCTCCACCAGGGTGCCCTGGGGGTTGAGCTCCAGATCAATTTCACCGGAATCCACCATGTCGGGCAGCTTGTCCAGATAGCCGCACCAGGACAGGTAGACCTTTTTGACATTGCCGGAGTACAGCAGGCGTCCCAGGGCGGAGTTGGGATTGCCGCCGTCATTGTTGATGATGGTCAGGTCCTTTTTCCCCTGGCGCAGAATCTCATCCACGATGTTTTCCGGGGTGCCCACGGTATAAAACCCGCCAACCATAATGGTGTCGCCGTCCTTGATCTTGCTGACGGCCTCTTCCACGGATATCAGCTTTTTCATTGCGCTTCTCCTTTCCTCAGACCTCCACCCACATGGCGTCGCCCTGGGCCATGCCGGAGCAGATGGCGCATACCCCGCTCTTCTTGCCGGAGCGGCGCAGCTCATAGATCAGGGTCATCAGGATCCGGGCACCGGTGGCGCCGATGGGGTGGCCCACGGCTACCGCGGAACCATTGATGTTGACCTTTCCATCCATGGCCTCCGGCGTCATACCCAGGATGCCCCGGCAACTGACCAGCGGGACAGCGGCAAAGGCCTCGTTGACCTCCATCAGGTCGAAATCATCCAGCGTGAGGCTGTACTTGTCCATCAGCTTCTGGATGGCGATGCCCGGCACGGTGGCGATGTAGCGGGACTCCCGGGAGGCCTGGGCGTAGCCCTTGATGGTGGCCAGGATGGGAGCGCCCAATTCCTCCGCCTTTTCCCGGCTCATGACCACCACGGCGGAGGCGCCGTCGTTGGTGCCGGGGGCGTTGCCTGCGGTGATCGTCCCGTCCTTGATGAACAGCGGGGGAAGCTTGGCCAGCCCCTCTAAGGTGGTGTCGGGGCGAGGGGCCTCATCCTTGTCCACGACGGTAGTGCCCTTCTTGGTCTTGATCTCCACGGGGAAACGCTCATCCTCAAATTTCCCCGCAGCCTCGCCAGCGGCCCACCGCTGCTGGCTGCGCAGCGCCCAGCGGTCCTGATCCTCCCGGGTAATGCCG
>CAJLWS010000192.1 GCA_905210385.1 uncultured Eubacteriales bacterium
CGTAGTCGATGGCCACGATGTTGGAGTTGGGGTAGTCGTCCTTCAGCTTGCGGATCATGCCCTTGCCCACGATGTGGTTGGGCAGGCAGCCGAAGGGCTGGGTGCATACGATATTGGGGATTCCGGAGTGGATGAGCTCCAGCATCTCGCCGGTGAGCAGCCAGCCCTCCCCCATCTTGTTGCCGTCCCCCAGGTAGCCGCGGACCAGCTTGTGCATATCCTCAAAGGTGCCGGGGGCGCGGAAACGGCTGTTCTTCAGGGCGGCGATCATGTCCTTCTGGCAGTTCTCGATATAACCTTTGAACAGTCGCACCACCGCCTTCTTCAGCTTCTTGCCGCCGTACAGGTCCACATCGGACTCCCGGTTGAACACCTTGAAGATGATGAAGTCGGTCAGGCCGGGCACCACCGGCTCCGCCCCTTCGGAGAGGAGAAAATCCTCCAGGTTGTTGTTGCCCAGAGGGGAGAACTTGACGTAGATCTCACCCACCACCCCAACCTTGACCTTCTCCTCCTGGGTGACGGGGATGGACTCAAAGTCGGCGCAGATCTGGGCGAAGAGGGCCTGCATCTGCTTGCGGCTCATTCCCTTGCCCGCCTGGAAACCCTGGATGAGTTTATTCTCCCACGTTTCCACCATGACGTCGGCGTCGCCCTTGGTGATCTCGTAGGGGCGTACCTGGTTGGCCACGTTGACAATGAGATCGCCGTACATCATGGCGTAGATCATCTTGCGGATGAGGGGCAGGGTGAGGGACCAGCCGGGGTTTTTCTCCATGCCGGACAGGTTGACCGAGATGACGGGGATGTAGGACATGCCCGCCTTCTCCAGGGCCTTGCGCAGCAGGTGGATATAATTGGACGCCCGGCAGCCGCCGCCGGTCTGAGTGATGAGTAGAGCCACCTTGTGGGGATCGTAGCCACCGTGCTTCACCGCGTCGATGAGCTGGCCGATGACCAGCAGGGCAGGGTAGCAGGTGTCGTTGTGGACGTATTTCAGCCCCTCGTCGATGATACCCCGGTGGTTGGTGGTAAGCATATCCACCTTGTAGCCCTCCAGCTCCAGCAGTTTGCGGAACATGCCGAAGTGGACGGGAAGCATCTGAGGCATGAGCAGGGTGTACTCCTCCTTCATCTCCTTAGTGAAGAGGAGGCGTCCATCCTTCGCGTAAACCAGTTCTGCCATAGATAAACTCCTTTCGGGGGAAAAACTCTCATTCGTTGGTGGACACCCAGTAGAGCAGGCCATCGGAGATACGATAGCCTAGGCTTCGCTGAAGGGCCAGAGAGGGAATGTTGTCCTCAAAGACTTGTCCGTAGGGGATGTGGCCCCGGGACAGTTCCAGGTTGGTCATGAAACGCTGCAGCAGGGTGGCCACGCCTTGGCGACGGTACTGTGGCAGCACCTCTAGCAGGCCAATGGTGCCCTCGGTGTGTCGGCCCACAAAGCCGGCCAGGTTATTTTCCCGAAAGGCGCCATACAGTTCACCGGCCTCCAATCGCTGAACCAGGTACTCGGTGCTGCCGAAGGGGTAGTGATTCCGAATCTGGGACAGGTGAGCGGCAGTGAGGCGGACCACTTGAAAGCCGCAATCAGGCAGGGGAAGGGGCTGGCGGGAGGGATAGACTGCCTGTCGGCAGGCCTGACTTTTTGGGAAACCCAATCGGTCCCGCAGCAGGGGCAGGCAAAAGGGTTCGTGCACCGTGAGAAAGTCCAGCCGTGCGGGCAGCAGGCCACACAGTGTCTGAGCGGCAGATGGATCAGCGGCACACAGGGTAAAGCCAGTGTCTTCACCGCCATGGGAAAAGCCCGTGTAGGCCACCAATGCCCCAGCAGAGCTGGCATGTATGACCCTGCCCTCCCCCCGGCGCACGGTTTCCGTTAGGTCAAAGTAGAGTATGGGATCGCGCTGAAAGAGGGGGGTACAGCAGGACAGATCAGGCATTTTGCTTTTCCCTCTCCTCCATGGCCGCCATGAGGGAGCGCACCCGGATGCGCACCGCCCCTAAGTTGCTGATGTCGTCAATCTTCAGCTGGGTGTACAGTTTGCCGCCGCTCTCCAGGATGGAGCGCACCTCGTCGCCGGTGATGGCGTCGGTACCGCAGCCAAAGCTCACCAGCTGGATGAGTTGCATGTCCGGCTGCTCGCACACATACCGGGCGGCATTGTACATCCGGGACTGGAAGGTCCACTGGTTGAGCACCTTCCGGGGGGCGTACCCCTCGTGGAAGGCCACTGCGTCCTCGCTGACCAGCACGAAGCCGAAGGAGGTGATCAGGTCGTTGATACCGTGATTGATCTCCGGGTCGATGTGGTAGGGCCGCCCGGCCAGCACGATGGTGGACCGGCCCTCCTTTCGGGCCTGGTCGATGTAGGCCTGGCCGGTGGCCCGGATGTCCTCCTTATAGGCGTCGTAGGCCTCGTAGGCGGCGCGGATGGCGGCGGCGGCCTCTTTCCGGGGCACGCCGAAGGTGTCGGCAAACCACTGGGAGCCGATGCGCTCGTAGTCGCGGGGGCGGTGCAGGCCGGTGTAGGGGTTGAGGAACCGGGTCTTCTTCAGGTCGGGCACGTTGGCGGCCAGCAGCTCGGGATAGTAGGCCACCACCGGGCAGTTGTAGAAGTTGTCCGAGGTCTTCTCATCAAAGTTATAGGGCATGCAGGGGTAGAAGATGGCGTCCACCCTCGCCTCCACCAGGGCCTCCACGTGGCCGTGGAGCAGTTTGGCGGGGTAGCACACCGTGTCCGAGGGAATGGTGCGCTGGCCCTTGATGTACAGCTTCCGGGAGGACTCAGGGGAGAGCACCACCTCGAAGTTGAGCCGGGTGAACAGCTCGAACCAGAAGGGCAGGTTCTCGTACATGTTCAGCCCGAAGGGGATGCCGACGCGTCCCCGGGAGCCGTCCCCGCAACCCTTTCCCTCCATGGCCCGCAGCTTCTGGTACTTGTAGCGGTACAGGTCGGGAAGTTCCACCTTCTCTTTGCCCAGGGGGCGGGAGCAGCGGTTGCCCGAGATGAACCGCCGGCCGCCGTCAAAGGTGTTCACCGTGAGGGCGCAGTGGTTGGTGCACAGGTTGCAGGTGACGGGCCGGGCGGTGTGGGAGAAAGACTCCAGCTCCTTGGGGCCCAGCAGGGTGGACCGCTCCAGCCCCAGGTTCCGGGCAGCCAGGGCAGCGCCGAAGGCCCCCATGATGCCGGCGATGGTGGGCCGGGTAACCTCCCGGCCCAGCTCCTGCTCAAAGGCCCGGAGGACGGCGTCGTTGTAGAAGGTGCCCCCCTGGACCACGATGTGCCGGCCCAGATCGTCGGCGTTGGCAGCCCGGATGACCTTGTACACCGCGTTCTTCACGATGGAGATGGACAGGCCGGCGGAGATGTCCTCCACGCTGGCCCCGTCCTTCTGGGCCTGCTTGACGCTGGAGTTCATGAACACCGTGCACCGGGAGCCCAGGTTCACCGGGCGGGGAGAGAACAGCCCCAGCTTGGAGAAGTCGGCGATGTTGTAGCCCAGGGCCTTGGCGAAGGTCTCAATGAAGGAGCCGCAGCCGGAGGAGCAGGCCTCGTTGAGCATGATGGAGTCCACCGCGCCGTTGCGGATCTTGAAGCACTTCATGTCCTGGCCGCCGATGTCGATGATGAAGTCCACGTCCGGGTTGAAGTGGGCGGCCGCCCGGTAGTGTGGCACCGTCTC
>CAJLWS010000193.1 GCA_905210385.1 uncultured Eubacteriales bacterium
AAGAATAGGGAGCTTGTGGCGACGCGGGGAGAGGAGGGGCAAGGGAGCGGGCGGAGTTTTTGCCATCCGGTTGGCGGAAACGGAGCAGAGCGGACTTTGCCCCGACGACTTCTCGGCCCGCAAGCGTGCGAACCCCGTCCTTATCCTCTGTCACCTGTTCCGAAACGCCTCCATCTCCACCACCCGGCCCCCATGAAGCCTGCTCTCCTCCGCCGCCAGTGCAATGAAGTGGCTCTCCATGCTATTCTCCAGGGTCGTAGTGCGCCCGTTGAGTACGCCCCCGCGCAGCAGCTCCAGAAAGTCCCGGATGATGCCGCTGTCTCCGCCGCCGTGACCCTTCAGGTCGCCGGCCAGCCTGCCCACGTCGATGACTTCCTCCGGCTGGCCGAACACCCGGATATGGATGAGGTTGGAGCGGGTGTCAGCCTCGATCTCTCCCTGAGTGCCCATGGCCTTAAAGGTACGGTAGCAATTCTCAGTGAAAGCGCACATGGTGAAGCTGACGGTGGAACCATCCTCCAGGAGCAAGTTGGTCTGCTGGTGGTCCACCACATCGTTGTCGCACTGGTAGACGCACCGACCGTAGGGCCCCTCCCGCAGAGCCCGGTACGTGCTCTCTACCGTGTTCTCCACGCTGAGCACGGAGGTAATCCAGCTGTCCCCCCTAGCCCGGCCGGTCTTGGGACTGGTGATGTAGATCTTCTCTGCGTCAAAGGGGCAGGCTTCCTTAACCTGGCAGCCATCCAAACAGCGTAGTGCTGCGCCCTCCAGGGCACGCTCCGGCCGGAACAGCCAAGTACCTCCGAAACTGGAGACAGACCTGCACCTCTTCCCCAGCAGCCAGGTAAAGATATCCATGTCGTGGCAGGACTTCTGGAGGATCATGGGACTGGTCTCTTTGGAATTGCGCCAGTTGCCCCGGACAAAGGAGTGGGCCTGGTGCCAATAGCCCACATTCTCATTGGCGCAGACGCTCACCACATTCCCAATGCGGCCGCTGTCGATCAACTCCTTGAGCTGGTTATAGAAGGCAGTGTAGCGCAGCACATGGCAGACAATGACCTGTCCGTGGCACTCCCGGGCTACCTCTAGGAGCTCCCGGCACCGAGACAGCTCCGGGGAGATGGGTTTTTCCAGCAAAATATGGTAACCTTTCCGCAGGGCGGGGATGGCGTGGTCCACATGCTGCCGGTCCATGGTAGCCACTACCAGGACCTCGGCCAACTTGGATCTTTCCAGCATTTCCTCGGCGCTGGAAAAACAGCGATCCGGAGGAAGGTCATAACGCTTCCGGGCTTTCTCCACTTTGGCCGGATCCAAGTCGGCCACGGCCACCACCTTCATCTGGTCCGGGAACAGGTCCTGCATAGAAGCATAGGTACTGCCCCGATCTCCGAATCCAGCGATGGCAAAGGTAATGGGTGAGTTCATCAGGCAACTTCCTCTCGCGTTTGGAATGCTGGCATACAGCTCTCCTTCTCTATTATAGAGGATTGGGCAGGAAAAGCAAGTCTCCCGTGCAGGATCTGACACGGGAGGCAAAGCTTAAAAAAGCACGATTTCAGCGTTTCTAAGACTTAAAATGAAAATTTTTTGTACTGAAAAACCTTGGCGAAGGGGCGGTTTCGCCGACCCAAGCATTTTGATCTCCAAGGGCGGGGCCGCCCTTCAGGCGGCGGAACCCAAAACGAAAGACATCTGCTTTCAGCAGATGTCTTTCGTTTTGGAAGGGAAGGTTAAAATCGATATTTTCAGTTTTGAACCTGTTACAATAAATGCCACCCAACCGGCCTTCTGGCCGGCGGCGCTTTTGCGCCGTGCGAGCGTTTTGCCGCAGGCAAAACCTCGGCGCAGACGGAATTCATTTCCGCCGAGCATCCAAATACCGAAGGGTGGAGCGGGCCAACGGTCCGCGAAACCCAAAAGGAAAGACACGCTTTTAGCGTGTCTTTCTTTTTGGTGCGCCTGAAGGGACTCGAACCCACACGCATCGCTGCACGAGAACCTAAATCTCGCATGTCTACCAATTCCATCACAGGCGCATATTTTGATTTCAAGAAAGGGTTCGCGGAAGCGAAAAGCAGATCACCAGATATCTGATAAAATCGAAAAAGAAAATCCCTCTATTTTTACTCGGGGAGGGGTCCCGGGGCGGATTGTTTCACTTAAACCGCAGTACCAGCATAGCATATGAGCACGGAAATTGCAAGCACAACTTTGCAAATGACAATGTGATACCGCCCCCACCGCAGCAGCAGCGGGGGCGGCGAAAAAATCAAGGCCGGCCCAGCAGGGCGAACATGTTCTTCTTGTAGGCCTCCACACCGGGCTGGTTGAAGGGATTGACCTGGAGCACATGGCCGCTGATGCCGCAGGCCAATTCGAAGAAGTAGAACAGCTCGCCCAGGGTGCGGGCGTCCATATGGGGCATACGCAGCACCATGGCGGGCACACCGCCGTCGTGGTGGGCGTCCAGCGTGCCCTGGAAGGCCATCTCCCGGACGAAGCTCAAGGGCTTTCCTGTGAGGTAGTTCAGGTTGTCCCCGTCGTCGTCACTGTAGGGGATGGGCATATCGCAGCCGGTGTCATCCACATAGAGGACGGTCTCCATCAGCATCCGCTCCCCATCCTGGATATACTGGCCCAGGGAGTGCAGGTCGGTGGTGAACTGGGCGGAGGCGGGAAAGATGCCCTTGCCGTCCTTGCCCTCCGACTCGCCGAACAGCTGCTTGAGCCACTCGCCCACGAAGGAGTAGGAGGGCTCATAGTTGCAGAAGATCTCCACCTTCTTGCCCTGGCGGTACAGGAGGTTGCGGGCGGCCACATACTGCCAGACAGGGTTATCCATGGAGCGCAGGTCGAAGCGGTTCATGGCGTCGGCCGCCCCGGCCATCAGCGCGGAGATATCCGTCCCGCCCACGGCGATGGGCAGCAGCCCCACAGCGGTGAGCACCGAGAACCGCCCCCCCACTTCGTCGGGGATGACGAAGCTCTCCCATCCGTGCTTGTCCGCCAGGGTCTTCAGCGCCCCCCGGGCCTTGTCGGTGGTGGCGTAAATGCGGCCGTTGGCCTCGGCCCCGTACTGCTGCTCCAGCAGCTGACGGAACAGGCGGAAGGCGATGGCGGGCTCAGTGGTGCCGCCGGACTTGGAGATCACGTTGATGGACCAGCGCTTGCCCTGGACCTTGTCCATGACCTGCCGGGTCTCATTGGGGCTGAGGGAGCAGCCCACGAAGCAGATCTCCGGGCCGTTGGAGGGAAAGACCTCCAGGGCGGCCCTGGCCCCCAGGTAGGAGCCGCCGATCCCGATAACCACCAGCACGTCCGAGTCCTCCCGGATCTTGGCTGCGGCCTTTTGGATGCGGACGAACTCCTCCTTGTCATAGCTCTCAGGCAGGCGCACCCAGCCGGTGAAATCGGCGCCGGGGGCGGAGGGGTCGTAGAGCTTGCTGTGGGCGGCCGCCACCTCGTCCGCCATGGAATTGAGCTGCTCCGCCGTCACATAGGGGGTCAGCTTTGCCAGATCCAGGTTGAGCATATCAAACATCTCCTTTTTCTATGTACAAATCAGCGGAAAGGAATCACACTTCACAGAGGAACAGGCCCGCGCCGCCGTAGATGCCCTCTCTGGGGAGCAGCGGGCGGCCGCCCTGCAGCTGGCCCAGCAGACCCAGTGGCGCAACAAGGCC